>JBAWCX010000571.1:0-8097 GCA_049590495.1 Binatus sp. (SeqCode) | reverse complement strand
TCGTAGCCCCATTGCATTGCCGAGGTAGTCTAACGGTAACGTGGTTCTAAAACCTTGGTCTGGAACCTTGAGCCTGTCCCAGGGCTCCATCGTTTGTCCTACCTGGCGGGGAAGCGGATGGGTATGGGTAAATTAGGACACTGTCCGAACCTAAATCAGGACCCTACCCGCGGACGCGTGTCGCTTGCGACGAATCTATCGTTTA
This sequence comes from Binatus sp. (SeqCode), assembly GCA_049590495.1. Taxonomy (GTDB): domain Bacteria; phylum Desulfobacterota; class Binatia; order Binatales; family Binataceae; genus Binatus. The sequence continues at coordinate 7,892 of JBAWCX010000571.1, read as the reverse complement.
GACTTCGCACTTGGAAATGAAGGCTGAATTTATCGTATCGAGCGCGCCATCGGGAGAGCTGGAACGCCTGTTGGCGCTGCAGCATCACGATCCCCATTCGATTCTCGGCGCGCATCCTGACGGCAAGCACATCGTGGTGCGCGCGTTCCGCCCCGACGCGTCGTCGATAAGCCTGCTCGTGCACGGCGACGCGCCCCGGCCGATGCGGCTGCGCGACCAGGCGGGACTTTTCGAAGCGACGGTAGACGGCCGCATCTCGATTTTTCCTTACGAGCTCGAAATTCACTACCCCGGCGGCGGCTCGATCACGATTTACGATCCGTACTCGTTCATGCCGACGCTCGGCGACCTCGATCTTCATCTGTGGGGCGAGCAGCGGGACGACCGCGCGTATGACAAGCTCGGCGCGCACGTGCGCGAGATGTCGGGCATCCGCGGCGTGTCGTTCGCGGTGTGGGCGCCCAACGCGCGCGGCGTCAGCGTGGTCGGCGACTTCAATCGCTGGGACGGACGCGTCCACATGATGCGCACGCTCGGCAGCTCGGGCGTGTGGGAGCTGTTCATCCCCGGCGTCGGCCCGGGCGCCAACTACAAATATGAAATTCGCACGCGCGACGGCGACTTGCTGCTGAAGAGCGACCCCTTCGCGCAGCGGATGGAAGCGCCGCCCGCGACGGCCTCGGTCGTTTACCAATCGAAGTACGAGTTCCATGACGCAGACTGGCTTGCGGAGCGGGCGCGCCGCGAATGGATCAAAAGTCCCATCTCGATCTACGAGGTCCATCTCGGCTCATGGCGCCGCGTGCCGGAGGAGGGCCATCGCCCGCTGACGTATCGCGAGATGGCGCCGATGCTCGGCGACTACGTCACGAGCATGGGCTTCACCCACATCCAGTTGATGCCGGTGATGGAGCATCCGTTCAGCGGATCGTGGGGCTACCAGGTCAGCGGCTACTTCGCGCCTACCGCGCGCTTCGGCAGTCCCGACGACCTGCGCTACCTAATCGACGAGCTACATCGCCGCGGCATCGGCGTGATCCTCGACTGGGTGCCCGCGCATTTTCCCAAGGACGAATTCAGCCTCGGCCGCTTCGACGGCACCGCGCTGTTCGAGCACGCCGATCCGCGCCAGGGCGACCATCCCGAATGGGGCACCTACATCTTCAACTACGGACGCGCCGAGGTGCGCAACTTCCTGGCCGCCAGCGCTCTCTACTGGCTGGGCGAGTTCCACGCCGACGGCCTGCGCGTCGACGCGGTCGCCTCGATGATCTACCTCGACTACGCGCGCCGCGAAGGTGAATGGATTCCCAACGCATTCGGCGGCCGTGAGAACCTCGACGCGATCTCGTTCCTCAAGAAGCTCAACCAGGACGTGTATCGCCTCAACCCCGGCATCATGATGGTCGCCGAGGAGTCCACGGCGTGGACGGGAGTCAGCCGCCCGGTGTTCATGGGCGGTCTCGGCTTCGGCTTCAAGTGGGACATGGGCTGGATGCATGACACGCTCGAGTACTTCACGCTCGATCCCATCTACCGCCGCTATCATCATCGCGATCTCACCTTCGGCCTGCTCTACGCGTGGAGCGAAAATTTCGTGCTGCCGCTCTCGCATGACGAGGTCGTGCACGGCAAGCGCGCGATGCTGGCCAAGATGCCCGGCGACCGCTGGCGCCAGTTCGCCAATCAGCGCGCGCTGTTCGCCTACACGTGGGCGCGCTCGGGCAAGAAGCTCATCTTCATGGGCGAGGAAATCGGCCAGTGGCGCGAATGGGATCACGATTCGAGCATCGACTGGAACCTGCTCGAGTATTCCGACCATCGCGAGCTGCAGGCGCTGGTGCGCGACCTCAATCGCATCTACCGCGACGAGCCCGCACTGTGGGAGGCCGATACGGACCCGGCAGGGTTTCGATGGCTCGAGGCCGACGACGCCGACAGCAACATGATTGCCTTCATGCGGGTGGCGCCGAGCACCGGACGCCGCATCATATGCGTGGGAAATTTCTCGCCGGTGTTGCGCAGCCGTTATCGCGTCGGCGTGCCCGGGCCAGGATTCTATCGCGAAATTCTCAACACCGATTCGGCGTCGTACGGAGGCTCCAACGTCGGCAACATGGGCGGCGTCGAGGCGGACGCGATTCCGTGGCACGGATTTTCGCATTCGATCGCGATCGACATGCCGCCGCTGGCCGTGATCTGGTTCTCCGTCCCCTAGTCGGGCTATAAAATCGCAAGCATGATAAGCCCTGCCGCGTTGTTCGCTACTGCCTGGATCGGATGGATCGTCACGTGGGCGGCCGCGTCATTCTGGTCTGACCGCACGGAAAAGACCCTCGCGACTTGGGATGTATGGGCTTACCGCGCGTTCACCGGAGTCGGCCTCGTATTACTCTCGCATTTTACCGCGCGGGCGCTCGGCCTCAGGCGAATCTGGCATGTCGGCTATAACGGCGCGTATCTGCTGGCGGGGTTGACCTTCGCCGGGATCCTGTTTGCATGGTGGGCCCGAATCCATCTTGGGCGGCTGTGGTCGGGCTCGATCACGCGCAAAGAAGGGCATCACATCGTCGATACGGGGCCCTACGGCCTCGTGCGCCATCCGATTTACACCGGACTCCTTGCCGCGACCCTTACCACGGCGGCCGCGTCGGCGACGCCAACGGCGATACTGGGCCTGATTTTTATCGCGCTGGGTCTCTGGCTGAAGGCGCGCGCCGAGGAGCGGTTTCTTTCGACTGAGCTCGGACCGGAGGCTTACGCCGCCTATCAACGCCGTGTCCCGATGCTGGTGCCCGTTCACTTAGCTCGGCGGCCTGACAGGTTCCACTAAACTGCCTCTTTTAGGCAGCCCGCCTATCGTGTAATACAATCCGTCAGCGCGCGATTATCTCCGGCGCGGCTCGCTTGAGCGGCGAAACAGGCGGAAGACCGCCTCAAATGGCTCAGAGGAGAACTCGATGCGGACCCGAAAAGTTGTTATCTCGCAAATTCGCGATCGTGGACTGCGAATGATTCCGGCAGCGGCTCTGGCCGTGGGGCTGGGGATGCTCGCGCTCGGCGGATGCTCGTCGCAGACCGCGGACCAGCCACCCGAACACCCGATAAATGCAAATTTTGCCCTCGAGAAGTGCCAGCAGCTCGAGGCGAACCTTTACAAATGCCCGGCCATCGATCAGCCGCTCTGTACGCCGGAGTTCAACCGCACCGACGTCAATTGCGTGCGCGTCGGCCCCAAAGGCAGCGTCTTCGTTCAGCGCGGCGGCTATAATCGCTGAGGGTAGCTGAGGATCGGCAAAAGCTTCTGGCGCCCGCCTGGGCATGAACGCTCAGGCGGGCATTCAGAGGTCGCATCCCTTCAGCGATTGTTCACCTTCCCACATGGGAGCGGGCAGGGTGCTAGGTTCTGAGACTCTGGTTCCCCTTCCCGCGCGGGAAGGGGTTAGGGGTTAGGTTCCGGAACTCTTCTTCCTCTTCATCCCGCCCTCGTTGCGCATCGCTTGCCCATCTGACAATTTTCTAAACAGGTGCCGCGCGATGTCCTGTCCAATCTGCAAGAAGCCCGCTGACCTCTCGACGCAAAATCGCTTTCGTCCGTTCTGCTCCGAGCGATGCCAGATGATTGACCTCGGCACGTGGGCCTCCGGCGATTACAAGGTCGAGGGCTCGACCAAGCCCGCCGACAACGAGCATCACGACGATCTCAAAAAGCGCAGGCTTCTCAATTGACGCGCGACGCGCCGGCGCGCATTCATCCGACTTCGGTGATAGGCCCCGATGTCGAGCTGGCAGCCGGCGTCGAAGTCGGCCCGCTGTGCCTGCTCGACGGTAAAATTCGCGTCGGGGCGCGCACGCGCCTGATCGGCCACGTCACGATTCTCGGCATCACGGAACTCGGCGCCGACAACGTGCTTCATCCGGGCGCGGTAATTGGCGACGAGCCGCAGGATCTGACGTATACGGGCGTTGCACGCTCGGTGAAAATCGGCAACCGCAACGTCTTTCGCGAGTATTCCACCGTCCATCGCGGCAGCGAGCAGGGCGACGTCACCGTCATGGGCGACGACAACTTCATGATGCAGAATGCGCACGTCGCGCACGATTGCCGAATCGGCAACTCTACCCTCATCGCCGGCGGCGCGCTGCTCGCAGGATGGGTCGAGCTGGGCGACCGCGCGCTGGTCTCGGGCAACTGCGTCGTGCATCAGTACACCCGCATCGGGCGGCTCGCGATGATGCGCGGCCTCTCGCGCACCAGCCGCGACGTCCCGCCGTTCTGCATAATGGACGGCACTCACACGCTGCGCGGCATTAATGTAATAGGACTCAAGCGCGCGGGGATCCCGTCAAAATCGATTCACGCCCTGAGACACGCCTTCACAGCGCTGTTCGGCACCCGCCAGAATCTAAAGATGGCAATTGATCGCCTGGAGAAATCCACCGCGCTGACCCTCGAAGTAATCGAGATGCTGAATTTCATCAAAGCCTCAAAACGAGGCGTAGCCTTCGGCCCGAACGACCCGCATTCTAACGACGATTCCGAATCATAGGCGCGAGTACAGGAAAAGGGTGAAGCGTCACGTCTGAGCTGGCCGTAACAAAATTAAAAAAGGTACTGGCGACTTTTCTTTGCACCATGGCCGCAGCGGTTGCATTGATGTTCGTAGGAGTTGCGGCCAGCTCGGCCGAGGGGGCCAAATGCGCCTGCGATTCCGGCACCGTCACTCGTATGGGCCAGGACGGCAGTGAATGTACTGCAGACTGCAGCGGCAAGCACGCGGGCAGGGCCACCTCCAGCGCCGTCGGCAACGGTTCAGGCGCGTCAGCGGCCGCGATGTTCGGTGGACAGGGCAAAGCGAAGGCTTCGAGCGGTGGCATCGCGTCGTGTATAGCGCAACCTGGCAACGCTACCTCGATTGCGAGCGGCATCGGTTCAAATGCGCAGGTAGACACTGTAGGGGGAACCGGTAAAGCGACCGCGATGTCTGGTGGGAACGCCACCGCTAACACTACTATCTTCAAAGGCGGTTGCACCGTTATCTCGACCGCATCCAATAGCGGAACCACCGTAAACGACTGCGCTGGACGTAAATCGAGAGCGGAGGGCGTAGCCGACGACGGCGGAAACGCTCATGCAGAATCTTGGGGTGTATCTTGTGAGGCTACGGCTAACCCGACCGGCGACAGTTCAGACGCTGAAGCGTTCTGTAGTAAGCACGGGGACAAGGTAACCGCGATAGCATCTGGTGGCGGGGTTGCGATTGGCTCCGACACTCAACCGCCCCGATGTACGCCCAACGGCGGCACCGCGATGGTCATGAGTCCCGAGGGCGACTGTCCCTGACGCGCTCGCTTTCAACTTTTTAAGAAAGGCGGGGGGCTTGATGGCCGCTGAGTGCACGAAGAACACATCCGCGCAGCAGGCATAGAGAGCTCGTTTCACCTCCTGTGCCGGGGACGCTTTTTACCGCCTCCCCTCAGAGTAACCACGCCCTGCTTCGGATGGACTTCTTCTGCGTTGCTCGTCACGTTAAGCGTGCCGGTGTCGGTCGGCTGTTTGGTCACCGTCAAAGGCATGAAATCCACGACGATCTTGCACGTCTGGTTCAGCTGAAGTATCTGCCCCTGCGTGCACGTGGTGAACGTCGGATCCACTGAAAAGAAGGCGCCGCTGATCGTGAAGTTCTCGAGCACGACCTGGGTCGCGTCGTTTCCGCGCGAACCCGCGCGCACCAGGAAGGTCTTCCGGAGCGCGGTGCCGACCGGCGTGGTTCCGAACGAGCGCCCTCCGGGCGAGATTGTCAGATTTGCTGCAACGGGTGTCGGGAACGATACGGCCAGCTTAAACAAGGTGCCGAAGCCAAAATCGCCATACGCGCCCCCGACATCAGTGGTGCCATAGAAGTTGCCGTCGCTAGCCTGGATTAAGCCGTCAGGTCCGGCGCCGTCGAGGCAATCTGTAGAGTTCTGGTTCTCATGGCTGCAGAACGAGTAGAGGGTAGTCAGCGCGCCGGAAGGAGTGATCATGAATGCCGTGCCATCGCTGTTCTCAATTCCGAATCTGCCTCCTGCCCTGGTGGTACCGTAGAAATTGCCGTCGCTGCCTTCGATCAGCGCGCCAGGGGCCGCGCCGTCGAGGCAATCGTGAAAGCTCGCGCCTCCCTGGCTGCAGAATGAGTAGAGGGTGGTAAGCGTGCCGGCAGGAGTGAGCTTGAATACCGTGCCGTCGTCATATGCTCCGCCGCCAGAAGTTGAGCCGTAGAAGTTGCCATCGCTACCTTCGATCAGGCCGACGGGTCCGTTGCCGTCGAGACAATTGCCAGTGCTCGGGTCCTCCTCGCTGCAGAACGAATGGAGGGTGGTGAGCGTCCCGGAAGGAGTGAGCTCGAACACCGTGCCGCCGCTAGTCGTCGCTCTACCGAATTGCCCCCCGACTGGAGTGATGCCGTAGAAGTTGGCGTCACTGCCTTCGATCAAGCCGCTTGGCTCTTGGCCGTCCAGGCAATCGAAGGAGTCAGGGTCCTGGCTGCAGAAAGAATAGAGGATGGTGAGCACACCCGAAGGAGTCAGCTTGAACACGATGCCGGCAGGTCGTGCACCGCCAAACGAGTTCAGACCGCCGCTAGATGTTGTGCCGTAGAAATTGCCGTCGCTCCCTTCGATGATGCCATCAGGCTGTTCGCCATCGAGACAATTTTCGGTGATGGGGTCTATTTGAGCGCAGAAGGAGTAGAGCGTCGTAAACGCACCGTAAGGAGTAATCATGTACGCCGTGCCTGCGGTACCTCCACCGTGCTCGAAATTCACGCCGCCGGTACCAGCGGTGCCGTAGAAGTTGCCGTCGCTGCCCTCGATCAGTCCGCCAGGCCCATCGCCGTCGAGGCAATCGCCGCGGTTCGGATCCATTTCGGGGCAGAACGTGTGCAGGGTGGTAAGCGTACCGGAAGGAGTGAGCTTGAAGATCGTGCCACCGCTGACGTCGCCGAACGGTCCGGTGGTGCCATAGAAGTTGCCGTCGCTGCCTTGGATCAAGCCGTTGGGCGTTTCGCCGTCGAGGCAAACGCCAGTGCTATGATCCTGTTGGCTGCAGAATGAATACACTACCGATTCGGTCACGGTCGGCGGCAAGGAGGAGGTTGCAGGCGTCTCACCGGCCGACGCCGGCCTCGCGACCGTGAATACGACCCGAGAAACGCCAAGCACCGCGAGTGCGGCAACCACCCCGACGTAGATTCTTCTAGACAACGGGCTCATTAGAAGAACAGATGACCTCTTGCGCCGACGCTCGTATCGGCCCAACGCGATAATAGCCCACCTTTGACGTATCGGGCGGTTTCAACTCTTCATCCGCCTCGCGTCCAAGCCCGCAGCGCCTTGGTCGGGGCGACGGAGAACGCTCACCACGATCCCAGTATCAGCGGCTTTCTGCAAACAATGCGATTCCGAGTCCGAATGATTGCCCCCACGCCTAACCCCTGCGACAATCACCGGCAAGACGATGCGAATACGTCCTCGATTCTTCATCGGTGTGGGCCTGATTGCCGCCGCTATCAGCTATCTGATCTTCAGTGCGATTCGCACCACTTCCGAATATTACCTGACCGTCACTGAAGTGGCTGCGCGACAGAGCGAGCTTGGCGGGCAGGCGCTTCGGGTTGCGGGCCGCGTCAAGAGCGGCAATATCGACTGGGACCCGAACACACTGACCCTGAAATTTGAAATCGTGCCGATTCCCGACGTCGACGCTCAGCCGGTGAAGCCCGTTTCCGCCGTCGCGTCCGACGTAGCGGCCGATCCTGTCTCGTTCCGCGTGGTTGCCGCCGGCGAGCCCAAGCCCGACATGTTTGCGCCCGGCCGCGACGTTATCGTCGAGGGCAAACTCGGTGCGGGCG
>JBAWCX010000570.1:0-7558 GCA_049590495.1 Binatus sp. (SeqCode) | reverse complement strand
GCTGAAACTCGGAGTCGTCGGCGAATTTCTCGACCGCGCTCAGCTGCTCGAGGTCGGTCGCCCAGCCCGCGCCGATGGTCGCATCGAGCAGGCCCGCCAGCCCCGGGTTCGCCATCAACAGCCATCGCCGTTGCGTGACGCCGTTGGTCTTGTTGCTGAACCGCTCAGGCCACAGTTGATAAAAATCGGGCACCAGGCGCGTCTTGACGAGTTCGGAGTGCAACTTTGAGACGCCGTTCACCGAATGGCTGCCGACGATCGCCAGGTGCGCCATGCGGACCTGTGATTCGTAACCCTCCTGCACGATCGATACGCGCTTGAGGCGTTCGGGATCATCGGGATCATCTTTCCAGACCGTCCCCGCGTAGGCCATAAAGCGCCGGTTGATCTCGTAGATGATCTGTAGATGGCGCGGCACGACTCGTTCGAGCAGGCTCACCGGCCATTTTTCCAGCGCTTCGGGCAGCAGAGTGTGATTAGTATATGCGACGGTCGCTCGCGTAATCTCCCAAGCCGTGGCCCACTCCAGATCGTACTCGTCGATGAAAACGCGCATCAACTCTGCAATAGTCAATGCGGGATGCGTGTCGTTCAGTTGAATAGCTACTTTCGATGAAAAATCATTGAAGTCCTGACCGCGCGCGACAAATCCCTGAACGATGTCGTGCACCGCGCAGGCCACGAAGAAGTATTCCTGCAGCAGCCGCAGTTCGCGGCCCGCGGCTACCGCGTCGGATGGGTACAGCACTTTCGAGATAGTCTCGGAGAGCATCTTCTGCTCGACGGCTTTCATGTAATCGCCGGCGTTGAAGATCTGCATGTCGAATTCATCCGACGCGCCCGCCGAATAGAGCCGGACAAAGTTTACGGTGCGCCCGCCGAATCCCGCGATGGGCAGATCGGACGGGACGCCGACCAATACGCGCCAATCCACCCAGATCGGATTGTATTCGCCCTTCTTGTCGATGCGGTGCTCGATTCGCCCGTACACTGGTATCCGGCACGATTGCTCGGGCCGCGGCACCAGCCACGGCGAGGTCTCGCGCTGCCACGCGTCGGGCCGCTCGACCTGGTAGCCGCCGCGAATCTCCTGGCGGAAGAGTCCGTACTCGTAGTTGATTCCGTACGCGTAGCCGGGCAGATCGAGCGTCGCCAGCGAATCGAGGAAGCACGCGGCCAGCCGGCCCAGGCCGCCGTTGCCCAGCGCAGCGTCGGGCTCCTCGTCGAACAGGATTTGGAGGTCGATGCCGTTCTCGGCCAGAAAGTCGCGGCAGGTGTCGATGATACCGAGGTTGAACAGATTATTTTCCAGCGAGCGGCCGATCAGAAATTCGAGCGACAGGTAATAGAGCTTCCTGGAATTGTTGCGATCGAAGCGCAGGCGCGTCGCCAGCATCCTTTCGACCAGCATGTCGCGAACCACCAGCGCCGTCGCGCGATACCAGTCGTGCTTCGACAAATCGATCCGCAGCTTGGCCAGCGAGAATCGGATGTGGTGATCGATCAGCTTGTTGAACAGGTTGCGATTGATCTCAGAAAGTGGAGGAACAGCCATTCTAGCGTCAGTCCTAAACGAATCTCGGAACCCGTTGATCAATCAGGTTTGCCGACTTGTCGCCAATCTGAGCAGGGACGAAATCAGCCACCTCATTACATATTGCCGAATCGGAGGACCGTACTCTAGAAGCGAAGCTACGACGAAAAGAATTGACTCTTGATGGTAGCTACGCAGTTATATGATCGAGGGGCGCGCACGCTAACGGGGTCGAACGTGCTCCCTTGACTAGGATCACGCCCCCATCGGCGTGATTCTGGCTGAGCGAGCAGCGCCGGAAACCGTAGTCCTATACCATATGCGGTGGTCTGGACCTCTTCAGGTACCATCGGTAGTTTCGTTCCGTCGAAATTAGAATTTGTCGGAGGTGAGCGTCGGACCAATCGCGGGCGAGCCTCGCGAGGATGGGTCATCGCGACGGTTGTCGATTCCATCCTCTATCGGTAGCACAGAAAATCCGCCGTGGTCAGGCTGAACTAGTTCAGCCCTGAACTCTGCATTTGTGGTGATACTAGTGTCGTGTCCCGTAAATAAATTCGAGAACAAAGCCCTAACCCCTAGCCCCTTCTCTCACCCCAGGCGCGGACGCCGTTCCCTCTCCCGCGGAGCGGGCGAGGGTAATTTGGTACTGCAGCCGAACATAGAGGGGGAAGGGGAACAGAAAAATCTTCCTAGTGAATGCCGCCGTCCTATTCCCCTAACCCCCTTTCCGGGGCAGAAAGGGGGAACCGGAGCAGACTATCCCCAACCCCTTTCCGGGGCAGAAAGGGGGAACCTGGACCAGAGAGTCCCTTGGCTGCTCGTACGAGAGTGAACCACGACTTTTTGAAGATATTTGCGGGACACAACACTAGATGGGCGGGCGGCGGTTCGCAGAGGGGTGAGAACGCCGGCCTACCCAGTTACTCGATCCAGGAATGCGCGCACGGTGGCGTTGAAGGCGGCGGGCCGATCGATATTGGCGGCGTGACCCGCGCCCTCGAGGATCGCTTTTTCCGCGGACGGAATCTTCGCCGCCATGTAGTCGGCTGACGGCCGGAACTGCACGTCATTTTCGCCGACCAGCACGAGAGTCGGTACCGCGATTGCCGGCAGCGACTCGATCACGCGGCCGTCCCGCTGCGCCAGCATCCCGCGCGCCGCATGCGCGAGGCCTTGCGCGCTGCGATGCTGCGCGACGCGTACCTCGGCGCTGACGCCGGCGGCGGCGAGTCCGTTCTTCTCGTACGCCGCCGCCACGCCGTCCGCGACCCGATTCCATCCCGCGCGCCCATCGTCTTTCCTGTAGCCGGGGCCAGTGTCGAACAGCATCAGCGCTTCCGTGCGCGCCGGATGCATCAGGTGAAACGCCAGCGACATGAAGCCGCCCAGCGACAAGCCCGCAATGACCGCGCGAGCGGCGCCGCATGCGTCGAGCACCGCGGCCATGTCGTGGATGGTGGCTTCGTGCGAATAGAGCTTTGGATCGTCGGGCGAATCGGAGCGGTCGTGGCCGCGCATATCCCACGCGATCACGTGATAGCTGTCCGACAGCGCCTCCATCTGACCCTGCCACATGCGCGCGCTCGCGCTGTAGCCATGCGAGAGCAGAACGGCGGGGCCGGCGCCGCGTTGTTCGTAATAGATGGATACGCCATCGCGATCGAGATAGGACATAGTCAGATCATCCCAACAAGGTGGAGAAAGCGGGAGCATCGTGGCGGACGCTCCCGCTTTTTTTTGGGTGTCGAGACTCGCGCGACGAATATTTAACGGCCGCCACGCTGCATCGCGGCGAGCGCTTCGGCCATTTCAGCGAGGGCCTTCTTTACCGACGGGCGTGCCTGGACGTGGGTCCACCACGCCGCGAGTTTTGGATGTTCGTCGAGAGCTTTGACACCGAAGACGGGACCGAGGTTGGTCACGAAGAACATCGTGGGCGCGAGCGCGCAATCGGCGAGCGTGAACTCGGAGCCGCACGCATAGCCGCCATCGGCGAGCATCTTGTCGAGCTGGCCGAGGCGCTTTTTGAGGTCGGTCACCTTCTCACCGACGAGCTTTTCGTCGCGAGTCTTCGGATTCATCTGGCCGAACAGCGCCCGCAGTGGAGGTTCGAGGTACAGGTCGTGGAATCGCGTCAGGATTCGCACCTTGGCGCGCCCTTCGGGGCTCTTGGGGAGCAGGGGAGGCGTCGGGTACTTGTCCTCGAGGTACTCGTTGATTACCTCGGACTCGGGGATCAGCAGGCCGTCGGCGTCGAGCGCCGGGGTTTTGCCGAGCGGATTAACCTGCGCGTATTCCGGCGAGCTTAGACCGGCGCCCGGAATCGGCGCCATCTCGATGTTGAGTCCCTTCTCGTAGATGACGAGCCGCGACTTGGTGGCGAAATTCGAGAGATTCACGTTGTAGAGCTTCATCGTTGTCGATTCCTCTTTTGCTGAAGACTTCAAACTCGCTTATCGCAGACGACCGAGTCTCGCGCAAGTGTGAAAATGTTTTTGCGGGGAAGAGTCCGCGTGTGCATATGTTGGACGCGCTACGGGGGATTCATCCCTTCAGGTAGAGCATGCGGCCTCTGCCCATCTCAATCCGAACCGGGAATCGTTTCTCCGCCCAGCGCACGACTTCAGGCATCAAGCCGAGGCGCCCGGTCCACAGCAGCATGAGACGCACGTCATACCGTTCTCCCTGGTCGATAACCTCACGAGCCTGAAGGTAGCCACTGTTGATTCGGTTGAAAGACGTATCCGTGAGGTCCGGCGGCACGTCCCGGGCTGCAAGAAAAGCCAGGCCTTGATCATCGGTAATTATCATGTCGCCCGGCCGCGTGTGTGTGACGATTAAATCGACTACTCGGGAATCCGGACTCGGCAGCTCCGAACTTCGAATGAACGCTCGCTGACGAGCCGCCTCAATCCAAGCCTGAGTAACGACTACGCCGAAGATCGCCAAGCCCGCGGCAACCGCGGCGGTGCGGGCAATTATCTGAGTCGGGTGCGAGCGAAGGGAAAGCCATCGAACGAGCAGCGTATATACGCTCCCAAGGTTGCCAGCGCCGATCCCGATCGCGGCGGCCAAGGCAGGAATGAGCGCGACCACGTGATGTTCAAAGAGAGGACGATTCTCGAGCAGTCCGATGAACGTGACAGCGGGCCACGCCAACACCGCCAATCCATCTAGCCCGTTCAGCAGGCATAACGCGGCTAACGGAGCAGCGATAACCAGCAGTCGTTCGCCCGTCGCCAGGAACTGGACTAGTGAGTGCCATCTTTCGTCAAGCGTGAGCGAGGCGTAAGGGCTTCGCGCTGTCCAATGGAAGGCTACGGCCTGATTCCAGACTTGATCCGATCCGAATAATGCCAGGGATAGTAGCGTAATGGCGGCAAAGATGGCGCTTACAATTAAGGTATCCTGCACGGCGAAGCTTAGCCGTCGCCATTGGCCTGGAGCCTGAGCGTTTTTCCATCGGGCGATCACGAACAGCAGCAGCGCTGGAACTGCACAGACACCCGAGAGCTTGACTAGTATCGAGCAGCTGACGGCGGCGGCCGCGCCCGCTAACCATCGGCGGCGCCCATTGCGAACGTAGCCAGCGGCACAAGCCATGCTGATTGCAGCTAGAGCGGCGGAAGGCACATCAGCGTTGATCGATCGCGACCACTGAAGTTCCAGTGGCGAGAGTGTGACTAAGACTCCGGCGAGGAGCGAGCCGCCTTTACCGCCCAATTGCATGGTCATTAGCATGACTGCGACAATCGTAACTAAGCCGGCGGTTGCAGTAACCAATTGTCCGGCCAGAACGCTTTCACCAAATAATCGAAAGGAGAGATATATCAGAGGAAGCCACAAGGGTGGTTGGGAATCGAAGATTTGTTGGTAGAGCGGATAGCCGCGTCCCATCATTCGCGCGGATTCCAGGTACACCCCCGAGTCATAGGAAGCGTTGTAATTGCTCAGGCGGCTATACAGAAGATAGACGGCGAAAAGGATCAAGATCGAAGTGGCTGCCTGCCATGAATTCCGCCAAAGCCATGCGGTTTTAGTCGGCGTCATTTGCATTGGCCGAGCATAAACTAATCCTCCAAGATTAGTGGAGGAACTCTTTTTAACTCAAGTGTGAAAATGTTCTTGCAGGCCGCGGGCCGGGTGTGCATATGGTGGACGCGGTACGGGGGATTCAAAAGAGATGAAGAATGGCGAGAAGCCGAACGAACGGCTCGAGCGATCCGGTATTACTTCCAAACTTGTCCTGGCAGTAGCCGCTATCTGCGCACTCACCCTAGGCCCGGTCGTGACCGCGTCGGCCAAAAAGACGACATACCCGAAGCCGTTCGCTATCACCAAAAGCGGACCCGTGCTCGGCATGACGGTCAATGGCGTGGACGAATTTCTCGGTATCCCGTACGCCGTGCCTCCGGTGGGTGCTCTGCGCTGGACCCCGCCGATACCTTTCGGGAAGTTTCAAGGCGGTCCTTTCCAGGCGACTCAATTCAGCAATGAATGCACCCAATCCACCCAATCCGGACCAACGGGCAGCGAGGATTGCCTGTACCTGAACGTCTATGCGCCGAACCCGGTCGTGGGCGGATCTGTATCTGGAAAGAAGGAAGCCCTGCCAGTGATGGTCTTCATTCATGGTGGCGGACTTACGACCGGCGCCGGCCAGATTTACGATCCCACACAGCTCGTGAACCAGGGCGTGATTGTAGTCACGATGAACTATCGCCTGGGTGTGTTGGGGTTCTTCGCCCAAGCCGCACTCGACTCCGAGGGCCATGAAGCCGGCAACTATGGGTTCATGGATCAGCAACTCGCGCTCAAATGGGTTCAGAAGAACATCAAGGCCTTTGGCGGCAATCCGAAACAGGTAACGGTATTCGGTGAGTCCGCGGGTGGGCAAAGTGTCTATTGCAATCTTGCTTCTCCAACCGCGAAGAAACTGTTCCGCGCCGCGATAGTCGAGAGTGGATCGTATATAGAATTCCAGAGCTACTTCACTTCTATCTTGCCGCTAAAGACTGCGGAGACGACCAACGGCTTCGCTCCGTCTGGCAGTTCGGTCGCGATAAGTGTCGGATGCTCCAGCCAGACTGCCGCATGCCTAAGGGCAGTGTCAGCCGCGAACCTGGTCGCCGCACAGGCAGGTACGCTATACCCGTTCGTCGATGGAAAACTGCTCACTCAGACGCCGATGGCCGCGTTCATCAGCGGCAAATTCAACAAGGTGCCGGTGATTGCGGGCACCAATCATGATGAGTGGAGGATCTTCGTAGCCGAGGAGTTCGACTTAGCGGGGAATCCTATACTGACCGACGCCGAGTACGTGGCTGATGTCGGCGCCATGTGGACGTCAGCATTGCAATCGTTTGTGTTGATGGATTATCCCTATGCCAGCTACCCGGACGGCGGGTTGGCATTGAGTGCTTCGGGCACCGACGGAGTCTTCTCATGCCCAGCGCGCAATGCGGATAAGGAGTTGTCGAAATTCGTGACCACCTACGCCTACGAGTTCAACGATGAGAACGCGCCCCCGGGCATGGTAGCAGGTGTTACCTTTCCGCTGGGTGCCTTTCACGCTGCCGAGCTTCAATACCTTTTCAAAATAGCAGGCGACGACTTCACACTTACTCCCGACCAGCAGCAGCTCTCCGACTCGATGGTCAGCTACTGGACCCAGTTCGCGAAGACACTGGACCCTAACTCGGCCGATCAGCCAATGTGGGCGGCGTACAGTACGTCAGCCGACGAGTTCCAATCGCTGGTCCCACCAACTCCAATGCCTGAGACCAACTTTAACACCTTTCACATGTGTGATTCGTTTTGGAATATGTTCTGATCGCGAGGCTAACCTGACGCTAGGTATCGTGGTCGAAATAACGAGCCAGCTCCTCGTAGGCGCTGATCAATCCTGGCGCAGCATTCGCAGACCGAACAGCAGGCGTTGGGCGCCGGTGGCAATCTCCAGCGCCGCCATCGCATAGCAGAGTAACGGCCCGATCGGGCGCAGGAGGGGAGTCGCTTCGA
>JBAWCX010000569.1:0-3853 GCA_049590495.1 Binatus sp. (SeqCode) | reverse complement strand
GGGTTTCTATCGCCTCGTCAACGCGCCGATCAGGCGAGGCGAGCTCGCCGCAGCATGCCTTCCGGTCAACGCTGAGCAGGAAGGTCTAATGCGCGGATACCTCAGTGCCGGCGATTGTGCGGGCGGCGCAGAGCCGGTGCTGAAGGTGATCGGCGGCTTGCGTGGCGACGATGTGGACGTCGAAGCGGGATGGATTGCAGTCAACGGCAGACGCCTGGCCAACAGCGCGACACTCACGCGGGATAGCGTTGGTCGCCCGCTCACGCACGTGGTGTGGGGTAAGCACCGAGTCGCCCCGGAAGAGGTCTGGCTATTTGGTTTGAATAACCGGCGAAGCTGGGATTCCCGATACTTCGGTCCGATTCCTTTGCGGGCGATTCGCGGAGTTGCCGAGCCTCTGTTGACGTGGTGACGAGTCATGGCGAGTGGCGCACACAGCACAGAGCAGGGTCTCAGGGTTCATTACCTCACCAATCTCGGCGGCCTCGTTGCCCTCGCCGGCCTGGACATGGAGCCACCCGATTTTCTGCTCGGAGCTTTACTCAGCATCGCAAGAGAGACCCTCGCGATCGGTCCGGAAGAGCGCGCAGAGATCGCGGCAATGGGACAGGTGAAGCTTGACGAGCGGGCGACTGGCAAACGCGCGTGGACATCGTGGAATCGGGCACGGGAACTCCACAGCATCACACTCACGAGTGCACAGATTCGCCGAGTAATCGTCGCCCTCGGAAGGTCGGCTCCGAAAGAGAGCGAGGCCCTCGCGTCAGCACTTTTGCGAACGCTGGAAGAGGTTGAGTGCGATGGCTAGCCGGCCGCGATTCAACAAGAAAGAGGTCGAAATCCGGGTTCGACCGAATCGGCGCGGCGACCAGAGACGGCCCCTAGTGCCTTGGTGGATGCGTTTGGAGAAGAGACACCTGATCGCCAAGCGCGCGCAGGTTCGAGGCAAGCGGGGACGTAAAATTTGGACGCAAGGCGCGGCTTATCAGCGACGGAGCGTGGTCAAAGTGATGTACACGCGCAATGGCAAGCCCAGGTCGAACGCGTGGGCCGCGCACGCACGATACCTGACGCGCGAAGGTGCACAGCTCGAGAACGAGAAGGGAATGGGATTCGACGCGGAACAGGATGGCATCGATATGGTCGCGGTGATCAGAGAGTGGGAAAAGGCCGGCGATGAGCGGATGTGGCGAATCATCGTGTCCCCGGAAGACGCCGATCGCATGGACCTGAAGGACCATATTCGCGACCTCGTCGGATCAATGGAAAGCGATTTTGGGATCGGGCTCGAATGGGTCGCTATCGACCACAACAACACTGACAACCCGCATGCGCACCTGCTCGTTCGGGGCATCGATCAGACCGGCAAAGCACTGCTGATAGATCGGGATTACGTGAGGAACGGCATTCGCGCGCGCAGCCAGGAGATCGCGGGCCGCGAGCTGGGACAGCGTCTCGAACCGGAAATGCTCCGCGCTCGTGGAGAGACCATCGACAAGGAGCGGTGGACGGAGATCGACCGAGCGCTGCAGCGGCGAATGAACGGAGACCGAGTGGCGGATTACCGCGGCCTCGTTCCATACAACGACGCGGCGCGAGTACGAGCCGAGCAGGAAATGCAGCGGCTCCAGTTTCTGGAAGGGCTGGAGCTCGCACGCAAGATCGGCAGCTTAGCTTGGGAACTCTCGCCGGACCACGAGCGAGAATTGCGCGCACGCCAGCTTGCGATGGATGTCATCAAACGCCAGGCGGAGGCAAACAAGGTTCGCTCTTTGAATGAATTGACTGACGAGCGAGACGTGATGATTGCGAATTCCGCAACAAGGGGTGGCTACCAAGGACGCTTTGTTGGGTATTTCGAGGACGCGGAGGGCCGTCGCTATGCGGGGCTCCAGCGGGGCCACGCGGTAACAGCGACACCCACCGATCGCAGAGATCTTAGAGCTGGTCAGGAGTACCTCGCGCGGCCTCACGGCCAGGCATGGGAGATCACCGAAGGGCGCGATCGCAGTCGCGGGCGCGGTAGGAGCTAAGACGATGGCTGAGCAACGTCCGTATCGATCACGCGGTGCCGCACTAGGGCTGCAGCGGGTAAAGAAATTCGCCGCGGCGGTTCTCGGAGCGTCGTTTCTTACTGCGAACTTCATGACTACGCAGCACACCGCGTGGCTCATGGGCGATTCGCCGCGACTAGGACCAGCTCTATTTGCGCTCCCGTGGACGGGACCAATCTACGCGCCGTGGAAGTGGATGGTATGGGCGTGGCATTGGCGGGCAATCGAGCGGATGAAGCCCCTGTGGGTTCTCAGCATTCGCGAGGTCCTTTATCCGATGGCGCCGCTGACCCTCCTTGCAATTGTCGCGTTGGCTGTGACGCGGAGGGGATGGCTCCAGGCATCGGCAGACCTTCACGGGTCAGCCCGGTGGGCGACCACAAGGGACGTGAAGAAGGCTGCGTTTCTAGAAATGCAGACGTGGATCGGGAGGCGCCTTCGGCGTCTGGCTATGAGGCTGCGCTTGGTCGGTCCACGTCAGAGCAAAGCGGGTATCTTCCTCGCGACTTGGCTGCACTTCGGACGAATGTGGTTCTTGCGCGATTGCGGGCAATCGCACGTGCTTGTTTTTGCGCCGACACGCAGCGGCAAGGGAGCCGGCGTCGTGATCCCGACCCTGCTCACGTGGCCTCACTCTGTGATTGTCCATGACCTAAAGGGTGAGAATTGGGCCATCAGCGCAGGCTGGCGGAAACGCGCAGGTCAGGTATGCATGAAGTTCGATCCTACGGACACGACCGGCTCAAGCGTTAAGTACAATCCGATCGAACAGGTGCGAATCCGCACGGACCACGAAGCAGAAGACGTTCAAAACATTGTCCATATGATCGTGGATCCGGATGGCAAAGGGCTTCACGACCATTGGGTGAAGACCGGCGCGGCGCTGCTCACCGGAACGATTCTTCACATCCTTTATGCCGAGCCCAATAAGACACTTCGCGGCGTGGCCGGTCTTCTGAGCGACCCAGGGGTAAGCATGCAGGACAGCATCGAGCGAATGCTGAAAACCGAACACGACCGAGCGGGAGCGATGGGATGGCGAGATTATCGGGGGAACCCGACCCGCACTCATCCGATCGTGGCCGAGAGCATGCGCGAACTTTTGAACAAGAGCGAGAACGAACGGTCCGGTGTCTTTTCCACTGCAATGTCCTTCCTGTCGCTATATCGCGATCCAGTTGTCGCCGCGAATACAGAACGGTCCGAGTTTCAAATCAGCGATTTGATGAATCATGATCGGCCTGTCTCGCTCTACCTGGTTGTGCCACTCGCGAGTCGCGACCGCCTGCGTCCCCTCATCCGCCTGATCCTCAACCAAATCGTCCGGACCCTGACGACGACTATGACCTATCGAAACGGCCGTGCTGTCGCAAACTACAAACATCCGTTGCTCCTGATGCTGGATGAATTTCCCGTCCTCGGGCGGCTTGAAGTTTTCGCCGAGGCGCTTTCCCTGATTGCGGGATACGGGTTGCGTGCCTGTCTCATCGCGCAGGACCTGAGCCAGATTCACGCTTCCTATGGTCATGACGAATCGATCACCAGCAATTGCAATACGCGTGTGGCGTTCACGCCCAATCGCATAGAAACGGCACGATGGATCTCGGCAATGGCCGGAGAAGCCACTGTGCGTCATTCGCAGCGCACTGTATCCAGCAGCGGAGCCAGCACCTCGGAGCCAGAGATTGCGCGACCGATGATGACTCCTGACGAGGTGATGCGGATGAATGAGAACGACGCGCTCATTTTCACGAGCGGACATCCGGCGATCCGCGCCACGAAGCTCCTCTACTTTAAGC
>JBAWCX010000568.1:0-11981 GCA_049590495.1 Binatus sp. (SeqCode) | reverse complement strand
ATGAAGTCCGTCACGCATTGCTGGCTGTTGAAGGAATTTTCCTGCTCCGAGGACTTGGCTTCGTCGAGGTCTCGGCGGACGAACAGAAATCCGTCCTGCGCCACGCGCGCGACATCGTCGTCGCGGTGTTCGCCAAGCATCGAGCGCGCGCCCACGTCCACGCTCCTAGACCAAAATGACACGCTCGTGACTAGTGGAAGTTGATTAGCGCTGCGCGCCGCGGCGGCCGTAGATCTATTGACTGACTAGCCACTCTCTTATATGTGTTCATACAGTCTGAGGATAAGAAGCATGGCTAGACCGAGAAGCGACGACAAACGGAACGCAATCATGTCGGCAGCGATCCGCGTCATCGCCTCCCAGGGACTGGGCGCAGCGACGGCAACGATCGCGGAGGAGGCAGGCGTCTCCAATGGATCGCTATTCACCTACTTCGAGACGAAGGCCGACTTGATGAACCATCTCTACATAGAGCTCAAGGCGGAGATGGCTGCGGCTGCCTTGGATCGACTCCCGACTGAGAGCGACATCCGCAAGCAGGCACTGCATATGTGGTCCCATTGGCTGCGTTGGGCGACGTCCTGCCCCGAGAAGCGCCGGACGCTCGCGCATCTCGGCGTGTCGGACGATATCACCCCGGAAAGCCGTCAGACTGGGCACCAGACGATGGCCGGCATAGCCAAGCTGCTGGAGCGGAGCCGTAAAAACGGTCCGATGCGCAATGCTCCGTTGGGGTTCGTCGTTGACCTGATGAGTGCGATGGCCGACGCGACGATCGACTTCATGGTCGGTGACCCGGCCAACGCAAACAAACATAGCAAGGCTGCGTTCGACGCTCTCTGGCGAATGATCGCCTAATTCTTTTGCCCATGAATGACTGACTAGACAAACACTGAGGTACACGCCATGTCGAGCATCGACCAGAGTGAGATGACGACAAAAAGCAGAAATACTGCCGTCGTCGACGAACTTATCGAGATGCGCGGCCTTCGCTTCCATTTTCGCGATTGGCCGTCGAAGCGTTTGAATGCGCCAAGTCTGGTTCTCTTGCATGGTTTTACGGGCCATGCACGGTCCTGGGACGCTTTCGCCGAGGCGATGACCGATCGCTATCGCGTGTTGGCGCTTGATCAGCGCGGTCACGGTGAGACCGGCTGGGCGGCGGCCGACCGGTACGGCATCGACGATATGATCAATGATCTGGAGTCCTTCGTGCAGGCGCTGGGCTTGCAGGACTTCACGCTCGTCGGCTTGTCCATGGGCGGCCTGGTTACGATGGAATACGCTGGCCGCTGCCCGAAGGCACTCGCGGCTTGCGTTATCGTCGATATCGGCCCGGAAATTGACCGGTCTGTGTCCAGTCGTGTCCAGGCCAGCGTGCAGGCGGTCGATACCTTTGCAAGCCGCGAAGCAGCATTTGCGGTGGCTCGCGCCGAAAATAGCCGACCACCTGAGGCGCTTCATCGACAGCGTTCCGACGCCAGCCTGATGCGGACTGAAGACGGTCGCTGGACCTACCGTTATGATCGCGCCCTGCGTACTCCAGGCAAGCTGCCGCTGCCGGATCCGGAAACAGCCTGGCGGTCATGCGCGAACATCGAAGCCTCGACGCAAATCGTTCGCGGCGAACTTTCTGACGTTCTCTCTCCGCAGATCGCGGAACGGATGGTCGCGACCATCCCTCACGCACGGCTTGTGACTGTTGCCAACGCAGGTCATGGCGTGCCTTACGACGCCCCCGAGGGTTTTCTGGCGGCGGTGCGCGAGTTCCTGGAAGGATAGCGTTTTTTTGGTCGCCTAATTTTTTGCCGCTGCATGACTGACTAGACACGCAACCAAGTAGAGGAAGATATGCCGAGGACTGATTTGGAAAATCCTTCAGATCGCAAGGCGTACATCATCACCGGACCGACCTCCGGCATCGGTCGCCGCACTGCATTCGAATTGGCCAAGCACGGCACGGTCGTCCTGGTCGGCCGAGACCGCCGAAAGCTCGACGAGGTGCAGGAGGCCATCAAGCAAAAAGGACAGCACGCGGTTTCGGTTTCTGTGGTGTGCGACTTGTCTGATCCTGCCAGCGTGGCGCGCGCGGCTGCGGAAATCATCGCGCTCCATCTTCCGATCGCCGGCGTGCTCAACAACGCGGGCATCGGCGGGCAGATGCGACCGACGAAGAACGCGCTGGGCTGGGACATGACGTTCGCGACGAACCACCTCGGCCCGTTCGCGCTGACCGAGGCGCTCGTGCCGCATCTCCCCGACGGTGCGAACGTCGTCTTCGTCGCCTCCGGTGTGGAAGATCCCGAGCGCAAGCTCGCCAAGGCCGTCGGCTTCCGCGGCGGTCGCTATATCTCTGCGGAGGCGAGCGCGCGTGGCGAGTGGAAACCGGGCGGTGCCACGCAACCGGGCTTTGACGCCTATGCCACGTCGAAGCAGGCCAACCTTGCCACTGTGATGGCCTTCGCGCGTGAGACTCCACGGTTACGCTTCAACGCACTCGAACCGGGCTTTATACCGAACACCGGCCTCGCACGCGGGGCCAACGTCCTCGTGCTCTTCTTGTTGAAGTACATTCTTCCGTTGCTCGCGCCCTTCATGAAGTATTGGAGCACCGCGAAGCGGGCCGGGCGCGTGGCCGCCAAAGTCCTGATCGATGCATCCTTGTCAGACCGGTATCTACTACGACGAAGGCGGCCACCCGATGCTCGGTTCCGCGCTTGTGCGGGACCCGAAGTTCCAGGATCGCGTCGTCGCCGAAACACGCGCTTTGCTGTCGACAGTTCCCGCACTTTAGTTCAAGCGCGCTTGCGATTTCGCAAACCCGGCCAGAAAAAAAGTCCTTTTGTTTCGCGACCAGAACTCGATACGCGTTTTCATCCGAACGCCGAAGGCCGATAGCCGTCGAGCTTTACCTCGTACTGTCAGGCAGAACCCTCGGGCAGCTCGTCAACCGCGAGTCAGAGCATCAGCTCGATGAACCCCGCGGCGATGTTTAATCCGGTTCACCCTTTCATCTTTCTTTGTTTCCGCTATTCCAGCGAGTTCAACGAAAGACCGGTCCCAGTGAGGGACACCCCCAATCCACATAAAGGATTTTTTGGTCCGACTCTTGTATATACAACGACTCTGGCAGAGAAATGAGTAGCGCCATTCAACATTGTGGTGGAGACCGATTCGCGAAGGGCCAAGATAGTCGCGATTTGCGAGTCAGGCCGGACCCTACGGAACCGGGGATGCAGTTTATAGAAACGATCGACAGCTAGGGGCGACTTCTTTCACTTTGTCGAGAGTTCAACGCTAAAGATAAAAAGAATCACCGAGGTTACTTAAAGATGGAAGCCAGCGCCGTGAATCAATGTATACCCTCTCCGGTGAGGGACACCCCAATCCACATACAAGGGCACGATGACCATGTTCGCTTTACCACTTCGCGAAATGACTGAGTGAAGGCAAGGCGATGTGGATCGTTGAATTAGCTCTTCGTCGACCGCTCTCGGTCGCGGTCATGGCGCTGCTGATGCTGGTTCTTGGTGCGTTGTCCTTCGCCCTGATGAACGTCGACATTTTTCCCGCAATCAACCTGCCGGTCGTCCTGGTTGTCTACAACTACCCGGGCCTCTCGGCGATCGACATGGAACGGCGCATCATACTCATCAGCGAGCGTGCCGACTCGACCACCGTGAACGGTATTGACCACATCGAGTCCGAGTCGTTCGAAGGTATCGGACTCAAGCGGATTTATTTTCAACCCGGCACCGATATGGGCGAGGCCATCGCGCAACTCAACGCTACCGCGGGGACGATTGCGACGATTCTCCCGCGCGGCACGGAGCCGCCGGAGATCATCTCTTACAACGCAGCCAACGTGCCGGTCGCCCAGCTCAATGTCTTCAGTGACACACTCTCCGCGCAGCAGCTGTTTGACTACGGCCTCAACTTCATCAGGGTTCAGTTATTCACCATTCCTGGCTTCTCTTCGCCGGCGCCGCTCGGCGGCGTGCAACGTACCGTCCAGGTCAATCTCGATCCGACTGCGCTCTATGCGAACGGGCTTTCGCCGCAAGACGTGAGCACCGCCGTCGCCGCGCAGAGCGTCGTGATCCCATCCGGACAGGCCAAGATGGGCGACCGCCAGTACAACATCGACATCAACATGAGTCCGAAGACGGTCGCGGAGTTCAATCAAATCCCGGTGAAGTTCACACGCGACACTCCCGTGCTGCTCGGCCAGGTCGCGCCTGTCAGCGACTCGCATCAGCCGCAGAGCAACGTGGTTCGAATCGACGGCAAGCCCGCGACCTACCTGATGGTAATCAAGCACGCGGACGCATCGACGCTGGCAGTCGTCAACGGGGTCAAGCAGAGAATTCCGGACATCGAAGCCGTGGCGCCCAAGGGCCTGAAGGTCAAGCTGACCTTCGATCAATCCAAGTTCGTGCGCGATGCACTCGAGGACGTTGTCCAGGAAGCAGTGACGGCGGCCATCCTGGTCGCGCTGATGGTGCTGGTGTTTCTGGGCTCGCCGCGCTCGATGCTCATCGTCATAACCTCGATTCCGCTTTCAATCCTCACTGCGATCATCGGGCTCAAGCTGAGCGGCCAGACCATCAACACGATGACGCTGGGCGGAATCGCTCTCGCGGTTGGGATGCTGGTTGACGACGCGACCGTGGAAGTCGAGAACATCCATCGCAACCAGGCGATGCACAAGCCGCTGCTGGTCGCGATTCTCGACGGCGCGAGCCAAATCGCGGCGCCGACCCTGGTCGGCACCCTTTGTATCTGCATCGTCTTCTTTCCCGTGGTTCTCCTGACGGGCGTAGGACGTTTCCTGTTCACGCCACTCGCGCTCGCGGTGGTATTCGCGATGATCACCTCGTACCTGCTGTCGCGCACGCTCGTCACTGCCATGGCCCGCTATCTGCTGCCGGAAGACCACCAAGAAAGCCACGGCGACGGACTATGGGGCCGCTTTCTCGACGGCTTCGAGCGCGGGTTTGAGCGATTGCGTACGAGCTATCGCGCCGGGTTGACTGCCTTCATGGCGCACAAGACGCTGTCACTGACCTGCGTGGCGTTGATGATTCTCGCCTCGGGATTGCTGCCCCCGGTCGTCGGCGAGGATTTCTTCCCCGCAGTTGACGCCGGCATGATGCGACTTCACGTGCGCGCCCCGACCGGCACCAGAATCGAGGACAGCGAGTATATCGTCGACCGGATCGAGCGCTCGATTCGAAAAGTCATCCCGCCGAGCGATCTCGAAACCGTGAGCGACAACATCGGTGTGCCGTTCTTTTATAACCTCGCCTTTTACCAAACCGACAGCATCGGAGCGATGGACGCCGACATCTTGATTCAGCTGAAGGAGAAGCATCGGCCGACCGCGATGTACGAGGACCTCATCCGACGCGATCTCACGCGCGAGTTTCCGGGCGTTACGACTTACTTCCAGGCCGCCGACATCATCGCGCAGGTTTTGAACTTCGGGCTCTCGTCTGCAATCGACGTACAGGTCTCAGGCAACGATCTGGACTCGGACTACGCAATCGCCAGGCGGCTGGAGAAGCAGATGCGCAACATCGCGGGTGTGGCCGATCTGCGGATCGCCGAGCCGCTCGATTATCCAGCCTTCAAGGTAGACGTAGATCGGAACAAGGCGCTCGAACTGGGGATCACCGAAAATCAGGTGGCATCAAGCTTACTCACCACGCTAGGCGGCAATTCGTTAATCCAGCCGACTTTCTGGCTCGATACCCATAACGGCGTGAACTATAACGTCATCTCGCAGGCTCCAGATCACCTGGTCAATTCGGTCGCCGCTCTCGGCAATATTCCGCTCAGCACGCCGGGCGTATCGGGTCTTAATGGCAATACGCCGCAGTTGCTCAGCAACGTAGCCACCATCTCTCACAGCGTTGATCCGGCCGTAGTCGAGCACTACACGATCCAGCGCGTGATCGACGTGAACTGTGCGGTGGCCGGCCGCGATTTGGGGAGCACCAGCGCCGCCGTGCAGCGGGTCATCAACGCGCTCGGCAAGCTCCCGCCGGGTACGAAGGTCACGATCCGAGGGCAGACCCAGGCCATGCAGCAGTCCTTCACGACACTCGGGGCGGGGATCGTTCTCGCGATCATTCTCGTATATCTGCTGATGGTCGCGAATTTTCAGTCGTGGCTTGAGCCGCTGATCATACTGATGGCGGTACCGGGCGCACTTGCAGGCGTGCTGTGGATGCTGGCGCTGACGGGCTCGACCATCAATGTTGAGTCGCTGATGGGTGCGATCATGGCGGTCGGTGTGGGTGTGGCCAACGGCAACCTGCTCGTTATCTTCGCCAACGATTTGCGCGAGGAGGGTCGTGACGTGATTACGGCCGCGATCGAGGCTGGCGTCACGCGGCTTCGCCCGATCATGATGACCGCGCTCGCTATGGTTTTGGGAATGTTACCGATGGCGCTGGCGCTGGGCGAGGGATCAGAACAAAGCGCGCCTCTCGGTCGTGCGGTCATCGGTGGCCTCCTTGTCGCCACCATGATGACGCTGTTCGTCGTGCCGACCGTGTACTCGATTTTCAGCGGCCACGTGAAACCGAAGCGAGAACGCGACGCCGAGATCGCCGCCGCCAAATTGCTTCGTTCTTCATCGCTTTAAGGAGGGTTCCGATGAGAGCATCACAAGACAATTCGAGTTCATTGCGCCTGCCACGGGGTGCCGTCCGCCTCATCGGATGGTCTGTGGTGGTGATACTGGTCTTTGCGGTGAGCGTCGGCCTGGTGTGGGCGCACAGCCTGCAAATCCGCAGTCAGGGCATCGTTCTGCAACAATCCAACGCTCTCGGCCCGCGGGTGCTGGTGATGCGCGTGCAGCAACCGGCCCGCCTTCGGCGCGTCTCATTACCCGCGAGCATCCACGGCTACATCGAGACGCCGATCTACGCGAAAACCCCCGGCTACTTAAAGGCGATCTACGTGGATAAGGGCGATCACGTACACAAGGGCGAAGTGCTGGCGATCCTCGATTCGCCCGAGCTCGACAAGCAAGTTGCCGATGCAAAGGCCAACTACTGGCTGCAGAAGGTTACCGACGGACGCAATCAGGAACTGGTCGCCCAGCAGGTTATTCCGCAGCAGACTGCCGACGACACGCACGCCGCCATGCTTCAGGCCAAGGCGGCCTATGAGCAGTTGTTGGCGCTGCAATCGTACGAGGTCATTCACGCCGAGACCGACGGCATTATCACTGCTCGTGACGTCGATCCCGGCGCGCTGATTCCCCAAGCGACTACGCCTGGGAGCAGCATCCCGATCGTGGACCTTGCAACCCTTTATCCGCTTCGTGTTTATGCCGACGTGCCGCAGGACCTTGCTTCCTTCATCAAGGACGGGGAGCCGGCGAGCGTATCAGTGACACAATATTCGGACCGCAGCTTTAGCGGCACGGTCACGCGCCATCCTGAAGCGCTCGCTCAGGATACGCGCACGATGCGCGTCGAGGTCGATCTGCCGAACAAGGATTCCGCAATGTATCCCGGGATGTACGCGACTCTCACGCTGAACGTTGGGTCGTCCGATATCGCGCCATGGGTCCCCGACGATGCACTCATGTTCCGCGGCGGCGATGCCTTCGTCCCGGTCGTTCGAAACAACCGTATTCACCTCGCGAGAGTGGCGCTCGGCAATGACGATGGCCGCGAGGTGCAAGTCGCAAGCGGACTCTCCAAAGACGATCTGATCGCGGTGAATGTCGGCCAAGGCGTCGAAGAGGGAGATCCTGTACAACCCGTAGTTCCTGCCGGGGTTCAGTGACGTCCCAGTGCTCAGCGAGTACGCCGTGGGCGATGCGTAGTTCAACGAAGAGCAGAAGGATTAAGGTGAGGACACTTTATGACGGAACATACGACCAAGACTAACCGACATACGACTTTCTACCTGGCGGCGGGGCCGAAGGAGGGGCCGCTGATAATCTTCCTTCATGGATGGCCCGAGCTCTCGATTAGCTGGCGTCATCAGTTGCCTGCGCTCGCGTCCCTGGGTTTTCGTGCAATTGCGCCGGACATGCGCGGCTATGGGCGGTCATCCATCCACCCTCGCAGCAGCGATTATGCGCAGGAACTGATTGTTCAGGACATGCTGGAGTTGCTGGATTCATTGGGGAGAGAACGCGCGGTTTGGGTGGGACACGATTGGGGCAGTCCGGTGGTGTGGAATCTTGCCAGTCACCATCCAGATCGATGCGAAGGCGTCGCCAACCTATGCGTGCCGTACTACTCAATTGAGCGCGGCTTGGACCACACTATCACGCTGGTCGATCGAAAGGTGTATCCGGAGGCCGAGTACCCGGCCGGAAACTGGGACTACATGCGCTATTACGAGGAGAACTTTGCCGAGGCAATCGCGCCGATGGATGCTAACGTCGACAAATTCCTGACGCTGGCTTTTCGCAAGGGTGATCCTGCTGGTGAGGGCAAGCCGGCGATCACGGCGAGTGCGCGACGCAATCACGGAGTGCGTGGCAGCGCAATCACCGATTTGCCGCGCGACACAGATATCGTTAGTGAAGAGGACCTTAGCGTTTACGTTTCGGCCTTGGAGCGCAACGGTTTCTTTGGACCGGGTTCGTGGTATCTGAACCATAGTGCGAATGCCGAGTATGCGAAGGCGGCCCGCAACGACGGCTACCTCGACATGCCTGCGCTGTTTCTCAACGCTCGTTACGATTACGTCTGTGAGTGCACTCATTCGCGGCTCGCGGAGCCGATGCGTAAGTACTGTCGTAATCTCACGGAAGAGACGATTCGAACGGGCCACTGGATGGCGCAGGAGAAACCGGCCGAGGTGAACGCTGCGCTCGTGAAGTGGTTGGTCACAGCTTTCCGCCAAGTTCCCGTCGAAAAAGCCTGAATTTAGCCTGAAATGGCCGCCGCGAGCGCTCCGAATGTCCGCGGCGGAGGCCGCTCATCTTCACAAGTAGTTGATTCTGCTGGGAGAAAGAATGGAGCGGGCGACCGGGGTCGAACCGGCGACGTCCAGCTTGGGAAGCTGGCATTCTACCACTGAATTACACCCGCTCTGAGGCGAGTCTAGGCAGCGACTCGGATACTGTCAATTGAATTCTCCGCCGACAAGCGGATAGGATCGACGGAGAATAGAAGCGCACTCCGCCGTTGATTTCCTTGCCGCCTATCCAGCAAAAGCTCTCGAGTATGACCCCGCGCTTTGCATACGGCGCATCGCGAGTGCCTCGGCTGCCGCTGCGTCGCGCCGTTCGCTCGCTCATCGCAGAGGCGCTGGCTCTCGCGTGTGCGGGATGCTTCCTTCAATCCACCGTCAAGCCCATTCCGCCGACTCCGCAACAAGTGGCGGCGTACGCCGCGCAGCAGACCGCGCTTCGAAATGACGCGAGCCGAGGCAATGACGAACCGCGTTGCGATCAACTTGCGACGGCCACGCCCGGCGTCGAGGAGCTTCGAATCAACCGCGGCTCCGTCGAGAGCCGCCAATGGATGCTGACCACCAACGGCGCCGCTCCGCGCTGGGAGTTCGTCAGGGGTCAAGACGGTTCCCCGGACGGCTGGGCGCCGAAGCCCGGCCTCGACAAGCTCAACTTCCAACCGCCCGTCGAGCCGGCGCTGACGGCGGGCTCCCGTCACTTCCTCGCCTACGCTCCGGTCGAGCGCGACACTGTCGAGGACAGTCAGAAGTCTTCGACCGTGCGACAGGTCTTCGGCGCCGCGCAAGGCGATTTTACGTGGCGCGGACGAAAGTACAGCTACACTCTGACGCCGGAATTGCCGTGCTTTCCGACGCTCCAGTAAACCCGGACGCCACCGAACATCAGCACTGACGATTCGAAAAAATGGAGAGGCGCGCCTGACCGTCGGCGGCACGCCTCCCCGTCGGAAATCGATCCGCCGGTTTACGGATTCGGCGAGATCTTCGCGAACAGTCCGGCATTCTCGTGAGTCGGACCCACCAGGCCCGCCGTGATGTACAGCGTGTCCGGTTCGGCGTTGGTTGCCGTCTGGCCCGCTGGACCGCTGAACGTCACCGACCACAGCCCCGGATTGATAATCGGCTTGCCGCTAGCGTCCGACAGCATCCCCAGCCAATGGCCGTTAGCGGGATCGAACGCATTGATCTGTCCGTCACCGAAATTGCCGACCAGGATGTCATTGCCGAACTTCCCGAAACTCGCCGGCGCCAGTCCGACGCCCCACGGCGAGCTGAGATGCCCGTGCTGCGCAAAATGGCTTAGCAGATTGCCGTCAGTGTCGAACACGCTGACGAAGCCATGCGCCGGCTTGTTCACTGGATCGTGCTTCGCGGCGTCCTGCAGTGCGTAGGTCACCCAGAGGTTGTTGTTGATGGTCTGGATGCCGAACGGCGCGTATCCGGCTTGCACATTCGGATCCTTGAATGCACCGGGCACTGTCGCCGCGCTAAACGTGCCGTCGAAGACGTCGATATTCCCGGTGCGGAAATTCGTCGCATAGAGGAACGGCACGCCGGCGCTGGTCCCAACCGTCCTGGTCGCCAGCGCTAGACCCTTGTAAACTGCGCCCGCCGCGCCGCCGCCGGGCGTGCCCGTCGAGTTATTAACGACGACAACCGCATCGTCTGTGTTAGGAGGAGCAGAGTCCCCGTCCGGGTCCACTATGGATGTGTTCCACGCCTCGATCTGGCCGTCCTCGGTCGCAAAGATGAAATCCGCTGGGCCGAAAGTCGAGATAGGGAAAGCGGGCGTCGCGGTAAAGAGGGTAAGATTGGCGACCTGCCCGGTCGGTGTTCCGGTATTCATATCGGGTTCCACATTCGGGTTATCCGCAGGTGACAAAATCTCAACCACCAGCGGAACGATATCGCCGAGGCCATCGTAGAGAGTCGCAACCCCCGCGTTGTTGTCCGAAACCCAGAACGGGGTGATTCCAGGGAAAAACGAAATGCCCCACGGATTCACCAGGTTCGGATCGGTAAACGTCGCCGTGACGGCTGGATCGCCTCCATTAGTCACTAGGTTGGTCTGCGTGTAACCTGCCGCGCACGCGTAGCCGGCCATCGCCGCTACGACTAGTGCGCTACCAAGTACAGAAACAAATCTCTTGCTAAGTCTCATGGCTCTGAACTCCTGTGATCGGATTTGCGTACGTTTGACGGTCGCGGCGACCCCGCTCGCGCGTTGCGCGAATCGCCGGCGCGTGTTTCGCGGCTCATAATCGGCGCGGTGTCGCTGAGCGTCAATATGAAAAATGTAAGCTGGAGATCTACGCGGTCGCGGGCGTTGTGTTTATTGACTGCTAGACTCAATACATACAGTTGCGATGATTCAATCGATAAAGCTGACGCGCGAATTTTATGCGCGCCCGGTCCTGCTGGTAGCGCGCGAATGCATCGGCAAGGTCCTCGTGCATCGCACTGCCGAGGGCGTTGCGGCAGGCCGAATAGTCGAGGCCGAGGCGTATCGCGGGCCGCTCGATCTCGCGGCGCATAGCGCGCGCGGGCTGACCAAGCGAACCACCGCGATGTACGGACCGCCGGGCCACGCGTACGTGTACTTGCTATACGGAGTCAGCTGGGCGATGAACATTGTGACTACCGCCGACGGCATGCCGCACGCGGTACTGATTAGAGCGATCGAACCGCTACTGGGTATCGACCTGATGGCGCGGCGCCGGCGGAAACCGCCCGATTCCCGCGAACTGACTAATGGCCCCGGCAAACTGACTAATGCACTGGCTATTACCGGCGCCGACTATGGACGGGATCTATGCGGCGGACAACGAAAGCTGTACCTGGAACGTTCCGAAGTTCCGGTCGGACGAATCGGCACGTCGCCAAGGATCAACGTCGAGTACGCCGGGTCCTGGGCATCGAAACGTTGGCGATTTTACGAACGCGGCAACCGCTACGTCTCGGTCTCGCCCCGCGACTAGCTGCCCGGAAGGATCCGCATGCCCGCCTGGAGCCGC
Organism: Binatus sp. (SeqCode); assembly: GCA_049590495.1. Lineage (GTDB taxonomy): Bacteria > Desulfobacterota > Binatia > Binatales > Binataceae > Binatus. The sequence continues at coordinate 15 of JBAWCX010000568.1, read as the reverse complement.
GAGACTACCGTCACG
>JBAWCX010000567.1:0-7173 GCA_049590495.1 Binatus sp. (SeqCode) | reverse complement strand
CGTCCATGCTTTCAGCGGGCGCTGCGGCGGGAGCTGCTTCGGGAGCTGCGGCGGAACTGCCCGCGGCGGAACTGCCGGCGCCGGCGAGTTTCGCGCCGCATCCGTCGCAGTAGTCAAGTCCGTCCATGTTTTCGTATCCGCATTCGCCGCATTTGATCATGGTCTAAGTCCTCGCAAGTGAGTTCGAAGTATCGGCCGCACGCTTTTCACTTTTTCACTGTTCACCGAACAAAAAGACAAATTCAATTCCCGTCTTTATTCTGGAATTCCTTCAACGCTTCCGGATCGAGCATCTGGGTTTTGCGAACGACCGCTTGCGCTTGCAGCAGGGTGGTCTTGGCGGCCTTGGTCTGCAGCGTCTGGGTCTTCTTGATCTGATCGATCAGCCCCGACAGCGCCTGGGTCGCCTTGACGTTGCCCATCCGCTGCGTGCCTTGGAGCGCGTTGCCGAGCAGGCGCGTCGCCCTGTCGACGTTGCCGGCCTTGAGCTCTTCCTCAGCCTTGGACTGCAACTTGGCAATCGAGACCTGGTCGACCAGGTTCATCACGCGGCCGTTGCGCTTGCTGGTGAGCGTGCGATCGAGCGTGTAATCGACGGTGAGATCGCACTCCGCGGTTTTTTCGCCGCCGCCGGGCACTTCGTAATGGAACGTGCTTTGCAGAATTCTGACTTGCCCCGGCTTGCGCGGCGGCAGCACGAGAGTCAGCAGCACCGAGCCGGGCACGCCGGCCTGCAGGTCGCCTATTTCGTAGCCGATTTTGCGATCCTCGCCGACCAGCGGCGTGCCGAGCACGTAAATTTCCGGCGACGCGCGAAACGCCTCGCGCACCTGCACGCCCTGCGACAGCGTCACCTCGATTCGCCCGTTGCGCAGGCTGACCGCGCGCAGTCCTTCGAGCTCGTCTTCGAAAATTTGTGGAATATCGGCGGGGTTGCCGATGAAATGATATTTGCCGTTGGAGTCCTGCGCGAGGCGCTGGAGGAGTTTCTCGTTGAACTCGACGCCGACGCCCATCGTCGAGAACGAAACCTGGTCGCGATTCTTCTCGACCAGCTCGATACACGCAGTCTCTTCGTAGGTCTGGCCGTCGGTGAGCACCAGCACGCGATTGAGGCGATCGGGGCTGAGATTTTTCTTGACCTCGTCGATCGCCGCGCGCATCCCGAGCGCCATCTGCGTACCGCCGCCGATTTCGATCAGATCGATATCGTCGATCGCGCGCTTGATTGCGCTCTTGTCGCGCGCGGCCTCAGGCGTGATCAGGACCTTGGCCTTGTCCGCAAACGCGACGATCGAGACCTTGTCATCCGCGGTCAGGTTGTCGGCGAGGAACTTGACCGCCTCGGTTACGTATTCCAGGCGCCCCTCCTCGTACATCGAGCCCGAGCGATCTATCACCACGCCCAGGTTGAGCGGCAGCCGGCTGCCACCGCCCGCGCCGCCAGAGCCCCGGGCCACAGCCTCGAGCAGGACGTAGAGTACGAAGTTTTCTGCGCTGGAGAGCACATGTTCGCTGCTCGCCAGCGCCTCGAAGCTAAGCGGATCGGCCATTCGTCAATCTCCCGGGACTAATTGTAGATTCAAGCTGCGAGCCTTGGCAACCGACCAATAACAATACGAACCAAGCACGGGTAAACCAAGCCCCGCGGTAGCGATACCGTAACTGATAGGACGTTGGCGAGTTAATAGCGATACAATGTCCGCCAAGGAGCAATGCCCAGTTCGAGCATATCCAAACGGCCGTACAGGTAAGGGCGGACGCTCCCGACGCCGTGCCGGATGCGTTTGTTGGCGTCATGCATGGAAAGAAGTTCTAACAGGGACGAGGTCCCGTATCTTTTCTGTTAGTACCGGGTGCAGGGCTCAGCCCTGCCCAAGGAGGTGCGCAACCCACGGTGGGTTCCGCATTTAATAAAGTGATTTACCCTCCTCGCGCCGCGCTGGATGACCTCCGCGAAATAGCGTAAGAGAGTAAGCGCTATGTCTTTACGCGGTAAATGCGCTGTGGCCGGGCTTGGGCAGACCCGGATGGGTAAGAACTTCGATCATGCTGGGCCAGTTGGCTTCGCGGCTGAGGCTGTCAATCTAGCCCTCGAGGACGCCGGCCTTCAGCGCTCCGATCTGGACGGCTTGCTCGTGAACCCCGGGATCACGTGGTTCGCCAATCCGATGGCGTCGACGTCGCTCCAGAACGCGATGGGTATCCGCGACCTGCGCCTGACCGCAACGATGAACCTGGGCGGCGCCACCGCGGCCGCGATGCTGATGCATGCGGCGCAGGCGATCGACGCCGGTATGGCGGAAACCGTCGCGTGCGTGTTTGCCGACGCTCCCCTGCGTCCGCCTTCCCCCAACAAGCGCGACGGGGCGGGCTCTGCCGCGTCCTACGGGTACGCCCAGGGCCTCAACGCGCACTACGGGCAGTTCGGCGTCAACGCGCAGTATGCGTTCGTCGCGCAGCGCCATATGTACAAGTACGGGACCACCAACGATCACCTCGGCGCCGTCGCCGTCTCCGAGCGCGATTGGGCCAACCTGAACCCTGCTGCCCAGTTCCACGACATCCCGATGACGCTCGCCGGGTACCATGCCTCGCGATGGGTGGTCGAGCCGTTTCATCTCTACGATTGCTGCCTGGTATCCAACGGCGGTTTGGCGGTTATCGTGACGTCCGCCGAGCGCGCGAAGAATTTGAAGCGTCCGCCCGTCTATATATTAGGGATGGGGCAGGGTCATCCCGGCGGCGACCCGCTCGAGACGCTGGTCTCCGGCGCTCCGATTGCCAAGGAAACCGCCTTCAAGATGGCCGGGATCAAGCTCGGCGAGATCAACTTCTGCGAACTGTACGACTGCTATACGTTTACGGTGCTCGTCACGCTCGAGGATTACGGCTTTTGCAAGAAGGGCGAGGGCGGGCCGTTCGTCGCCAGCGGCGCGATCGGCCCTGGCGGCTCAATCCCGGTCAACACGGGCGGCGGCCAGTTAAGCTCCTTTTATATGTGGGGGATGACGCCGGTGGCGGAGGCAATCGTGCAGATTCGGGGCGACGGAGGCCGGCGGCAGGTGCCAAAGCACGAGGTTGGACTCGTTTCGGGCAACGGCGGTATCCTATCTACACACTCGACCCTCATACTTGGGTCACAACCTTAACATTAGCCACGCGTCGCGCTGTCACTGCCTGTGATATGATGTGGTGTCGTTTCAATCGTTTTAACCGCCGATTCGTCTAAATGGTATATAAGCCAGACTGCGATGCCTGAAATCAGCAAGCCCCTGCCGGCGATCACCCCCGAAATGCGCGAGTTCTTCGACGGCGCGCGCGGGGGACGCCTGATGGTCCAGCAGTGCGACAGTTGCGGGACGCTGCGGTTCCCGGCGCACGACATGTGCTCGAAGTGCAACTCGACGACCTCGCGATGGGTGCCGGTGAGCGGGCGTGGCGAAATTTTCAGCTTCAACATCATGCATCAGGTCTATCACCCGGGTTTCGCGGGGCAGGTGCCGTACGCCGTGGTCGTCGTCGAGCTCGAAGAGGGATGCAAATTCGTATCGAACCTGCTTGGCGTCAAGCCGCATGACATCAGGTGCGGGATGCCGGTGGAGGTTGTTTTCGAAAAACTCAGCGAAGAAGTCTCGATGCCGAAATTCCGGCTGCGCGCCGCGCAATAATCCGGCTCGACTGAACGATCAGGATAAATAAAAACAACTATGTTGTCGCTCGATAAAAAATACTTCCAGCGTCTCATCGAGAGCTCGCCAGACATCATAATTGCCGTCGACAAAACCGGCATCGTGAACTATTACAACGACGGCGCGCGCACCAGCCTCGGCTACAGCCCCGAGGAAATCATCGGCCAGAACTGCACCCGCATCTACTCCTCGCTCGACCAGGCCCGCCGCGTGATGAAGGCGATGCGCGATTCGGCCGACAAGGACAAAATCGGCAGCTTCGAGACCGAGTTTCGCAACAAGGCCGGCGAAATCATCCCGGTCATGATCACCGGCTCGATAATCCACGACGACGACGGCAGCGAAATCGGCTCGATCGGCTTCGCACGAGACATCCGCCGCCTGCGTCACGCCCAGCAGCTCGCGACGGCCGGCGAAATTGCGGTCAGCCTCGCGCACGAGATCAACAACCCGCTCGAATCGATCACCAACAACCTCGAACTGCTCTCCCACAGCATGGAGACGCATCTCAGCGATTCGGAAAAAGTCGTCGAGAACGAGCGCCTCGACTCGATTCGAAATTCGATCGAGCGCGTGCAGGCGATCGTCCGTCGCCTCGACGAGATGACCCGCAAGGGCGAGTACGAGACGCGCGACTACCTGGCGGGCAAGCGGATGGCCGATCTGGCGCCGCGCGAGGGAGCCAAGGTGCATACGCGCCCGCATGAGACGCCGCATACGGATCAATCCGGGCTGGAAGGGATGGCGGTGCTGGTGCTCGACGACGATACCGCGGTCGTCAATTCGATGGCCGACCTGCTGCGCGCTGAAAAGTGTATCGTGCACTGCGCCACGCGTCCGTCTTCGGCATTTGGGATTCTGCGCAACGTCAAGCTCGACGCGGTCATCTCCGACGTCGTGATGCCGGAGATGGACGGCTACGATTTCTATCTCAAGGTCAAGGAAGACATGCCGTCGCTGCCGGTAATCCTGATGACGGCGTACTACTACGACAAGGATCACATCCTGAAGCGCTCGCGCCTGCGGGGCCTCGAGGGCGCGCTGTTCAAGAAGCCGGTCAATCCCGGCAAGCTGCGCGCGATGCTGGTGCAGTTGCGCCAGAAAGCCGCCAACGAAAAAGCCGAAGCCAAAGCCGCCGCGATAGCAGCGAAATCCGGCGTCGCGGAATCGACGCCGAAGCCTGTTCCGCAGTCCTGATTCTTACATCCGCCCTCAGGAACCTAACCCCTTCCCGAGCGGGAAGGGGAACCAAAGGTAAAAATTGGGGCGCGGTAAGATTTCGGACCCCCGGCCAGCGCCTCCCTACTAACCCTTCTAGCAGGACGAAGTCCCGCATCCGTTCTTGGCGTTGGGTGCAGGGGTCACCCCTGCCGAAGGAAGTGTGAAACCCACCGCGGGTTTCACTACAATAAAGTTCCTCGCTCTGATGAAACCCAGACGCCGCAGATCGACCGCGCGCACCCTCAAGCGGCTGGTTGCGCGTCCATTTCCCATCATCGAATACGATCCTTCGCCGACTGCCATCATCGAGCCGCGCCGCATTTACAAACCTATCGACGTGCCGAAGCATTGCGTGCTCTGCTTTTTTCAGGACGTTATCGACGACCTGAAACTCAACGGCGGCGCCCGCGAGATTCACACCGAGATTTGGGAGACGGGCAAGCATCCGGTTTACGAGCTCGAATTCAATGGGCGGCGGCTCGCCGTGCTGCATCCGGGCGTCGGCGCTCCGGTGTCGGCGGCGATGCTCGAACTGATGATCGCGCTCGGCTCGCGCAAGTTTATCGCATGCGGCGGTGCGGGCGTGCTCGACTCGAAGATCGCGGTCGGCCATATCGTGGTGCCGAGCTCCGCGATTCGCGACGAGGGCACTTCGTACCATTACCTGCCTCCGTCGCGCGAAGTCGGGCCGCATCGGCGCGCGCTGGCGGCGATCGAAAAAACGCTCGGCCGAAATGGGATGGACTATATCGTCGCGAAGACCTGGACGACTGACGGGATTCTGCGCGAGACGCGCGCCCGGATGCTCTCGCGCAGGCGCGAAGGATGCCTCACGGTCGAGATGGAAGCGGCGGCATTCTTCGCCGTCGCGCAGTTCCGCCGCGTCCAGTTCGGGCAAATTCTTTACGGCGGCGACGATCTAGCCGGCGACGACTGGGACCCTCGCAACTGGAACCGCCATCAGATCCGCGAGCGCCTGTTCACACTCGCCGCCGAAGCGTGCCTCAGCATGTGACGCTACTGCGCCAGCGTGATTCCGAACGGATCGCTGTTGGGATTGGCCGGACTCTCGGTCGGGGTCGTGGTATTCGCGCAGATCTGGCTCGTGCACGTGCCGTTATTCATAATCGTTGCCTGACCGACGGTGCCGTCCCCGCTGTCCGCGGTGTAAACGAACATGTTCTGCGGATCCACCACCAACCCCTTGGGCGCGTTGTATCCCGACACCGGGATCGGCGGGTTGGGCAGAGTCGTGATGTTGCTGACAATGAACGACGACACTGAAGAGCTCCCGAAATTGGCCGTGAACACGAACTCGCCGATGCTGTTGGTGCCGATTCCGATTCCCACGGGCGCGTCGCCAACGCTGCTGTTCGCGAATGCCCCAATTGGTGTAAGCGCTCCCGTCGTGGTGATCGCAAACGACGAGACCTCGCCGTTGCCCTGATCCGGGGTGAACAGCGCATCGCCCGCCGAATCAATCGCGATCGCGGCCGGCGAATTCGCGAGCGGGTCCGAACTATGCACCGCCGGAAAGTTCGTCGCGAGCGCCCCGGTGCTGGTGTTGTACGACAGCGGCTGGATGAGCCCGGTTTTCGTATCCGACACGTACAGCTCCGTCAGCATCGGATGCAGCGTGATGCCGAACGGAGTGTTGAAACCGCTGATCGTGCCCCCCGAGGACGCGTTGATCAATCCCGTGGAAGGGTTAATCGTGTACCACCCAACCGATCCCTTTTGGTTCGTCACCCACAGCAACGTTCCGTTGGAACTGATCGCAAGTTCATCGGGTCCGGTCCCGCTGCCATTGGCCACCTTCGCCAGCGACGTCAGGGTGCCTTTCGTCTGACTGATCGAGAACTCGTAGATATTGTCGTCGACGTCATTCGCGACATATAGAAACTCGCCGTTGGGCGATGCGACTACGCCGCGCGGCCCGCTTTTGCCCGCCTTCACCTGCCCGGTAAACGTGAGCACGCCGGTGGTAGTGTTGCGGGTGAACGACGACACCACGCCGTCGGTGGAATTGGTCACGAATGCAAGCGTCCCGACCGCCGTACTAGTCGACGTAGGAGAGGGGTCGCTGCTCCCGCCAATCCCACTGGTTCTGCATGACAGAGTACTAAGCGTCGCCGCGAGAATCACGACGGCGGGAATCACCCGGACGAGGTTCTTGAGGATAGTGGCTCCCCTGGCGAGCACGGATCGCTCGGCCATCGCGGATCGCTCCGAGAGTCGAAAACCTTCCCCTGTTGCCATT
>JBAWCX010000566.1:0-1782 GCA_049590495.1 Binatus sp. (SeqCode) | reverse complement strand
CTGAATCAGCGCGCCGAAAGCGGATCGCGGCGAGATGAACGCGGTCGCCGAACCTGAATCGTACTTCTGCTCGTCGACCACGCGCACGCCGCCCGCCTTCAGATTGGCAACGAGCGCGTCGAGACCGACCGTCTCGATCGACAAATGATGCATCCCCTCGCCGTGGCGCTCGATAAACTTGGTGACGAAGCCGGGCTTGCCGGGCGGGTCCTCGATCAGCTCGACGACGAATCCGCCGAGATGAAAATCCTGCCAGTAGAACGATCCGCTGACCTGCTCGTCGAGCGACTTGGCGCCGCGCAGCTTGATTGGGAAATACTTCGCGAAGAACTCGTAGGCGCGGTCGATGGACTTCACCGCGATCGAAACATGATCGAACCTCAAGCGAACATCGTCAGTCGCATCCATGCGCAAACGAATCTCCCTTCAACAAAAATTGTGCGCCCTATTTCGCGGCGCGTCCGGGCCGGAAGCGCCACAGTAGCCGGAACGAGTTGCGCAGCACCAGCGGCCATCCGTTGGCGATTTTTCCGGCGTACATCCGAAGCGATTGATCGGCGCGCGACAATGCGGGCACGTCAAAGAAATTCGAGCCTCGCGTCCAGCCGCCGGTCACCGCCGTCAATCGTGCGTACAACTATATAGCCGCCGCCCTTGAACGGGCCCGCGTTGAAAATCTGCGTGGTGCCTATCCGATCGACGCCGGCGGACTCGTGGATGTGCCCCGAGATGCAAACGTCGGGCTTCACCTCTTCGATAAACCGGCGCGCGGCGGTGCTGCCGACCGGCTTGCCACTAAGGATTCGGTCGCACTTGGTGTCGAAGGGCGGCGTGTGACAAATCATGAGGAGCGGCCGCACGTCGCGGACGAAGTCGTAACCGGCGCGCAACGTCGCGTAGATTTCGTCCTCGCTCAGCTCGGTGGGAGTGCCGAATGGCGTGATGTTCGACCCGCCGCATCCGAAGATTCCGACGCCGCCGGTCACGCGACCCTTGCCATGCAGCGCGATTCCGTCCTCTTCGAGAAACGGGATAACCTCGCGCTGGTCGAGATTGCCGGGCAGCGCGAGCACCGCGGGACACGCACGGCGCACGTCGGTGAGGACTTTGCGCGCATCGTCGACGCCGCCGAAGTTGGTGAGATCGCCGGACAGGATGATCAGGTCGCAATCGCGCATCACCTCGCCCATCCGGTCGAGATTGCGAGTTGCCATGTGAACGTCGCCGAAGGAAATTATTTTCATCAGAATGAACCGACTTAATTGTAGTGAAACCCGCGGTAGGTTTCACACTTCCTTCGGCAGGGGTGACCCCTGCACCCAGTACTAAGAAAGGAAAAGATGCGGGACTTCGTCCCTGTTAGAACTGGTTGGGGTGGAGGCGTCCGACTCTTACCTCGCCCGTTACTTTACGGGAGAGGCGGCCGGCCGCAACGCGGACGGTGGGTGAGGGTTCTGCGACAGCCTCGCAAAAGCCGCTACTCACTCGGAATGACACTAGGAAAACAGACGTGCTCTCTTCCCTTGCGGCGACCATCACCGCATAACCAGAGGATGGCTTCGCCAACCAAATTCGCGTTCGTGCTCTATCGGCCGCAGTCTGCGGGCAATATCGGCGCGGCGGCGCGGGCGCTGAAGAACATGGGCTTCGAGGACCTTCGCCTCGTCGGACGCGGACCTTTGAACGATCGCGAGGCAGTAAAGATGGCAGTGCATGCCGACGACCTCCTCGCGAGCGCGACGGTCTATCGCGACCTTGCGGCCGCACTCGCGGACTGTTCGC
>JBAWCX010000565.1:0-3770 GCA_049590495.1 Binatus sp. (SeqCode) | reverse complement strand
AACCTAACCCCTAACCCCTTCCCAGTGTGGGAAGGGGGACAATCGCCCTCAGAGAGAGATGCCTACTTCGGCGGCGGCGGGATCACCGGCATCTTGCCCGTAGCCTTGAATTCTCCGATCGCCTTGCGCATTTCTTCGTTCTGCGCGGCCAGGATGCTTTGTTCACCCTGGACCTTCGAGAGTTGGGACTTGAGTTGCTCATTTTCACTTTGAAGCTTGAGCAGCTGGTCGTTGAGCTGCGAAATCTGCTGGGTCTGCTCGTCGAGACGAGTGCGGTAGCTGCTCCAGTAGAAAAAGAACAGCAGCGCCGCGATTATCGCGACGATCAATCCGCCTATGAGCAATCGTGCCATCTATGCACCGTCCCCTCGGAGTCGTATTGCCGATTTCAAGCGCGCGCATCGGACAGAATAGCCGATCGGCGCGCGGAAAAAAGTGAATTGACTTCCTCGCTCAGCCGTCTCTAAAATGCCGAGGATCACACTTCTGGCCGGGCGCCATTTGCAATACATTGAGAAGTATGCGCTGTACGCCCGGCGCCAAAGAACTCGGGTCCGGTAAATTTCGCACGCGGCATGGGCTAGAGCAGGCTTCATGATAGAGGTTCAGGAGCTAACCAAATACTTCGGCGCGACGCTTGCCGTAAACCACGTTTCGTTCAAGGTCGAGAAAGGCGAGATCATCGGATTGCTCGGCCCCAACGGGTCGGGGAAGACGACGATCATGCGGATACTGACGGGATTTTTCCCGGCCACTTCCGGGCGCGCGATGATCGGCGGGCTCGACGTCGCCGAGCATTCGCTCGAAACGCGCCGCCGCGTCGGCTACCTGCCGGAAAACATGGTGCTGTACCCGGACCTCAGCGTCGATGCGCTGCTCGAGTTCGGCGCGCGCGTGCGGGAGATCGATCCGAAGACGACGCGCGATCGAATCGAATATTCGCTCGACACCTGCGGGCTGAAGGACGTGCGGCGCAAGCTTATCGGCAAGCTGTCGAAGGGTTATAGGCAGCGCGTGGGAATCGCGCAGGCAATCCTGAGCGATCCCGAAGTGCTGATTCTCGACGAGCCGACGGTCGGACTCGATCCGCGCCAGGTGGTCGAAATCCGCGAGCTGATACGTTCGCTGGCGGGGCATTCTACCGTGCTGCTCTCGACGCACATTCTGCCCGAGGTCAACATGACGTGCCGGCGAGTGGTCATCATCGACCGCGGACGAATCGTCGCGCAGGACACGCCCGAGCAACTGACGGCGAAACTGCAAGGCACCGACCAGACGCTGATCACGGTGGCGGGTCCGTCGCCCGCGGTGCGCGAAGCGCTGAGTGGCGTCAATTTCGTGCAGCGGCTCGAGGACCGGCCGGTCGATTCGGGCACCAACGGCGTATGCTCATTCGTGGCGTACTCGAGCGGTCATGGCGAGGAAGTGCGCTCCGCGCTGGCGGCGTGCGTCGTGCAACACGGATGGAGTCTGCTCGAGGTCAAACCGATGGCGCTGAGCCTTGAAGATTTGTTCATGCGGCTCGTCACTAAGGAAGAGCGGATTTGAGGGTGGGCGCGCAAAGTTCAATGCGGTCTGAGATAGTCGATGTCTAACCCTGCAGCCACGCTGGAAGTCGCGGGAGCGGCGACCGAGTCGCGACGCGCCGCGATCCGCGCCGCGGGGACCGGCTTCTCGATAGGCCGGATGCTTGCGGTGACGCGCAAAGAATTGCGCTCGTACTTCGCGTTTCCGCTGGTGTACGTGCTGTCGGGCGTATTCCTGGTACTGGCGGGATACTACGCCTACACCGACCTGAACTTTTTCGTCACGATCGCGTTCGCCCACGATATCATCCAGAACTACTGGCAGTTGCTGTTCTCGGATATCCGGCTATGCATGCTGCTGACGCTGCCGTTCATTACGATGCGGCTGTTCGCGGAGGAGCGTAAGCTCGGCACGATCGAGTTGTTGTACACCTATCCGCTGCGCGACGGCGAAATACTCGGCGGCAAGTACCTGGCGTCGGTCGCGATCTTCATCATGATGCTCGCGCTGACGATGCTCTATCCGGTTTACATTTACAGCATCCACTGGTTTCCGCTGTTTCCGCTGGTCGCTGGATACCTGGGCCTGCTGCTGATCGGATGCGCGTTTATCGCGTGCGGCGTGTTCATTTCGTCGCTGTGCGAGAGCCAGGTGATGGCGGGGATGGCGACGATTACACTGCTGCTGTTTTTCTGGATTCTCAATTGGAACGAAGCGGCGTTCACCAACTGGTGGCTCGAATTGCTGCGCGCGTTTTCGTTGTTCGATCAGTTCGGCGGCTTCGCCAAGGGCGTGATCGATCTCGCCCACGTGACGTACTTCATCTTCTTCATCGTGTTTTTTCTGTTTCTCACGCAGCGCTCGATGGAGGCACGCAAGTGGATGGGCCGGCGCTAAAGGATTCGTCCGCGGCCGAGCGCCGATCGATCTGGATGAACTATGCCGTGCTGCTTTACACCGTGATCGCGTTCGGCGCCGTGCTGTTCGTCGCCAATGCGATAATTTCGACCTTCAACATCCGATGGGACCTGACGCCGCAGAAGCGATACTCGCTGTCGGATTTCGACAAGCGCGTGCTCGGCGGACTGACGCACAACGTCAAGGTGATGGCCTTCGTGCGCATCGAAGATCCCGCCTACCTCGAACTCGCGGACCTGTTGTTCCAGGCGGCTGCGTTCACGCCGCGCCTGAGCTACCAGGTGATCGACGTCAACAAAGCGCCCGGGCTGGCGCGCGAGTACGGCGTGTCGAGCTACGGCGAGGTGATCGTGGAATCGCAGGGGCGGCGCCGCGACTTCGACAACGCGCGCTCCGACGAGCTGATTCCGGCAATCCTGCAAATCTCCGCGGACGCCAACAAGCATATCTATTTCACCGTCGGGCACGGCGAGCGCGACCTGTTCAATTCCGATCGCAACCTTGGCTACTCGCAATGGCGCGGGCAGCTCGAACAGAACAACTATCAGATCGATAACGTGTCGCTGTTCGCCAGCGGCGTACCCGACGACGCCAAGGTCCTCGTGTCGCTCGGGCCGCAAAAGGATTTCCTGCCCGAAGAACTCGCGGCGCTCGCCAAGTACCTGGGCCACGGCGGGCATTACATCGCGATCATCGACCCGTACGGATCGCCGACGCTGGTCGAGTTCCTGAAAAAGTACTACCTCGATTTTCTTCCGCAGGTGGTCGTCGATCCCGCGTATCGCCTGACCGCCGGCGAAATTCTCACGACGCAGATTCCGCTGCGCTCGGAAGAAAATCCGATGAGCCGCTCGATGACCGCGCCGGCCGTGTTCTCGCTGGGGCGCGGCGTCATGATAACCGGTGCGGTCGGCGCAGCCGCGCCCGACGATTTGAAGATCGCACAGGAGGACAAGTTCCTGTCGTCGTCGCATGAGAGCTGGGCGTCGGGCGATCCCAATGCGTTGACGACCGGTATCACCGAATACCAGGCGGGCCGCGATACCAAGGGGCCGATTCCGGTGGCCTCCGAGATTGACTTCGCCCCCGCGTCGACGCCGCACATCCCGGTGCAACAGATGACGCGGCTGGTGGGAATCGGCAGTTCGGCCTTCGCGTCGAACCAGTTTATCGAGATGCTGGGGAATCAGGACCTCGCGGTGAGCCTGATCAACGAGTTGGCGGGCGATGAGATGCTGATCGCAAGCCGCGAACGGCTCAACAAAAACGAAACCGCGGCTTTCTATATCAGCGACCAGGAAGCGCGCCACGTGCTGGTCTTTGGA
>JBAWCX010000564.1:0-1941 GCA_049590495.1 Binatus sp. (SeqCode) | reverse complement strand
CCCGAGTCCACCTGCTTCTTGCCGAGGTACGCGCGCACCGCGCTCGCTCGCGCGTCTGCAAGATTCTTCAGGTCCCCGGCGGTCACCGGAGTGTTCTCCAGGATTAGCTTCTTCATCTGATCGGGCGGCAGCGTCTTGGCCAACCCAATCGCGTCGCGCGGCTTCTTGAAGTCGCCCGCGCCATAAACTTTCTTCAGATATTTGTTGTAGTCCTCTTGCGATAGCTTCGCGCTCGGCTTCGCGTCCGCGCTGTCTCCTCCGGAATTGTGACTGAGCTTCTGGATGCTGTGATCGAGCGACGCTTCCTTGAAGCCTTCCGTGTCGAACTTGGGATCGACACGCCCCTCAATATTAAGTTTCAATGCCGTTCGATCGGCCAGCGCCTTCGCTACCGTATCAAGTTTTTGCTGACTCTCCGGCGTCAGCGTCGAGTAGCCCGGCGCGAACTCTATGTACGCGAGATCCTGTGGCGCCCCGCCGCCGGTGACGCTGCCGAACGCGGACGCGATCAGCGAGAACGGGGCGGTGGCGGCCTTGACGATCAGGTTCATGAACGCGCCCAGGATGATGCTGCCGATGCTGAATTGCGGATCGGACAGCGAGCCCGATATCGGCACTCGCACGTCGATTTGTCCCTTCGAATTTTTGAGCAGCGACACCGCGAGGCGAATCGGCAGGTTGGTCGCGTCGGGACTTTCCACGTGGTCGCCGAAGGTTAGCTGATCGATGAAGATGTGGTTGTCGGCGGTCAGCTTGCCGGTATCGAGCAGGTAGTGAACATCAACCGTGAGCGTGCCCTTGACGATCGGATAGCCGGTATATTTCGTCGTGTAGGGAGAGAGGCCGGTCAGTTCGATCGCGTCCGCCTTCGCCTTGATATCGACGAACGCCGTCGGCGCCAGCGGATTTATCGATCCGTCGATGTTGATCGGCGAGCTGCCGTTGATTTGTCCGTCGAGAGAAACCGGCGCGGGCTCAGTCGACTTCGTTCCGAACGCGCCGATCTTGCCCTCCATGTCGGTCAGGTTCGCCGTGTAGTTGGGCTTGATGAAGTTGTCGGTGTAATCGACTTTGCCACCCTTGAGAGTGATCTTTCCCAGCTCGACGTCGGCGTTCATCGGCTGCCCCTGGTAAGGTTGAGCCGGACTCGCCTCTGCCGCCGGACTCGCTCCAGGAGCCGTCGCGGCTACCGGGCTCGGCGCCGCAGCCGGAGTCGGCGTCGAGGTCGGCGCGACTGGAACCGCGCCCTTCGAGCCCGGTTCTCCCGCCGCTCGCGTCAGCGACGTCGGCGCTTCCTGCGGGCTGGCGGTGATGTCCTTCAGGTTCAGCTTGCCGTTGCTGTTGAGAATGATCCGCGAATAAAAATCGTTTAGCGCAATCGCGCCAACGTGTACTTTCGGCGCGCCTTTGCCGAGCGCGAAGTCGATTTTGTTCACGTTGAGCGCGGCCATCCTGAAAAACAGATCGTTGGTCAGCTTGTCGAGCATCCGCACGGCGCCGAGCGACGCGTCGCCCTTGTAGCTGACGAGAAAATCCTTGCGCGCCTGCTCCAGGCCGACCGCGCCGTCCATCGTCAGGTTTGCGCTCGTGATTATCGCGTTCAGCCGGCTGCTCACGTACGGATCGGCGAAGGCCAGGTCCAGGCGTTTCGTTGCGACGCGCAGGTCGGCCTTGAGCGGGGTAATCGCGGCGGTGCCGGTGACTTTGAACGTGCCCTTGCGATTCAGCGTGCCGTCGACATCGACTGAAAAAGGTTTGGCGAAGTCGCTCGACACATCCTTGAGATGCAGATTCAGCGGCGCGACCGCGACTGTGACCGGTTTCGGCGCGCTTTCGTCCACGAAGGTAGCGTCGGTCTGATTCATCGCGACCGACGCGACCTGGAATTGAAAGCTGGGCGACGACGGCGGTGCCGGCGCCGCGGGCTGAACCGGTTTGCGC
>JBAWCX010000563.1:0-6248 GCA_049590495.1 Binatus sp. (SeqCode) | reverse complement strand
GTGCAGGTTACCTACGACCCGTCGAAGGTCTCTTACGACGATCTGTTGAAAGTATTTTTTTTCGTCGCTCACGATCCCACCGAGCTGAATCGGCAGGGTCCGGATTCAGGAACTCAGTACAGGTCTTCGATCTTCTACAACGACGACGCTCAGAAGAAGATGGCGGATGACTACATCGCGCAGCTCGATCAGAAACACTCATTCTCCGAGCCAATCGTGACCAAGGTAGTTCCGCTCAGCGGTTTCTATCCGGCCGAAGACTACCATCAGAACTACCTGGAGCTACATCCGGATCAACCCTACATCGTCTACAACGATTTGCCGAAACTGGAACGGTTTCAGAAGGACTTACCCGCGCTCTATCAGCCGCAGCCAGCGAACTAGATCATCCGGCTGCCGCGCGGCGAAGCTCGATCTTGCGCATCTCCGCGGCACGCGAGCGGGCCTGGTCCGCAGCGCGTACGGCAGAGTCCGATGCGTGATAGAGCTCGAGATCGCCGTCGAACTCGCCATCGACGACCGGGCTGAGCGCGGCGTCAGTGTAGAGCTTCGACGCTGGATCCTTCTCGATCTTTTTTCGCAGCCGTTCCAGCCGCCAGAAGAACCACAGCCCCGGCAGATAAGTCGCTGACATCTCGCGCGCGCGACGCACGAAAAAGCTGAGCGCGTTCTCGCGCGGAAATCCAGGACGACGCTGGGTGCGCGGCTTGCGGCGCAAGATCCCGCCCTGCAACGGATGCACCCGCTCGAAGGCGTGACTGCCGTAGAAATAGAAAATCATCGAGGTCATCCGCCGCGAGCGCATCCCACTGGCGACCGCGCGCTTGATCAGCGTCTCGATGTGCGCCGGCGAATAGTACAGATGCCACGCCCGCTGGTAGATGTCCTGCCACTCGGCCGCGCTCATCCGCGGATGGTCGGCGGTCGCATGCTCGGCGTCATACTTGTTGGTATCCGCTTCCATTCGCTCGCCGCGCTGGTACATCTCCTGGTGATCCTTGGAACCCGGCAGCGGCGTCAGCATGAAGAACTCCATGATGTCGATCGGGAGTTCGCGCTGGATGATCGCGATGTCGCGCTCGATGCTGGCTGGCGTGTCGGACGGGAAACCCAGGATGTAGCCGGCGTAGGTCAGCACCTTGGCGCGCTTCCACGCCTGCAGCATCTTGCGATATTCGGTGATGCGATTCTGACCCTTGGAGGCGCCCTTGAGGCTGTCGGGATTGATATTCTCGAGCCCGATAAAAACTTTCTTGCACCCTGCGCGCACCGACTTCTCGACGAAGTTCGGAATTTTGTGGCACATGGTGTCGACCTGCATGATGATGTTTATCTTCAGCCGGTCGCGGCGCTTGAGTTCGATAATGCGGTCGAGGATCGCTTCCCAATTCTTGTTACGCGCGAAATTGTCGTCGGTGATGAAGAAGCTCTTCACGCCCTGTGCCGCGTGTGCGCGAATCAATTGTTCAATGTCGTCGGCGCTGCGATAGCGTGACTTGCGTCCCTGTACATTTATGATCGTGCAGAAGCTGCAACTGAACGGGCATCCGCGCCCGGCGTCGAAGCATCCGAGCGCGCCCGCATAGCGCTTGACGTATTTCATCGGCAGGAACGGCAGCGGCTCGCCCTCCATGCCGGGCAAATCAGCCATGAAGTTGTAAACCGGCGGCAGACGATTCCCGAACGCCGCGATCAGCAGCTCGTCGAGCCGCCGCTCGGCTTCGCCGGCGAACAGCGTGATACCGAGCGCGAGCGCGTCCTTCATCTCGGGCGGCATCTCGGGAAGCATCGCGAGGCATCCGCTGACGTGGAATCCTCCTAGTGCGACCTGGATTCCGGCGGCGCGCAGCTCGCGCGCGATATCGACGGCGCGGGCAAACTGGTTGGTTTGCACGCCGATCAGCAAGGCGACGCCGCGGTTCGCGTTGCGCTTGAAGCGCCGAATGATCGCATCCACCGGCACTTTCGCATTGGTCTCGTCGTGCGCCTCGATATCAAGATCGACGTTCTCGCCCAAGATGCGCCGCGACTGCGCGTCCAGCGCGAGGCCGTAGATGCTCGACAACGAACTCGACGGCACGAAGCCGCGCCACCATTGAATCAGGTAGCCGTCGTCGTCGTAGTGCGAGGGTTTGATGAGCTCGACGAGAAATCTAGTGCGATGCGCTTCGTTCACAAACCTTTCCGGCAAACATCGCTCCACTCTATTGCTAATCGAAGTTGTTGGCTACCTCCTCCATGTCCCGGCGTGCGCGAAGATTCTTGATATTCGCGTGATGGCATCTATTTGACAGCAGAGTAGGTATTGCGCTGACGCTGGTAAGCGTGCACACCTATTCTATAGGACGTGAATCCTAACGAAATGTTAAGGAAGGCGCAGGCTGCTTACACCCAGCGCGCGCAAAGGAGCGAATCTTGGATCTGGATAAATTAGTAGCGGACTTGAAGAAGGAACGAGACAGACTCGGCAAAGCTATCACGGCGCTTTTGGGATCTGTCCTGTCGGGCGGTGGCAAGAAGATTGGCAGGCCCAAAGGCAGCACCTCGAAAAAGCGCAAGCGCGGTGGCCTGACTCCTGAGGGCAGAAGGCGGCTGTCAATTGCAATGAAGAAGCGTTGGGCAGAGCGCAGGAAAAAGCAGGCCTAGCAGCGAACCGCGAAATAGCGCGGGAAAAAATAGCTTGGGCTGCGCGCGCGGGTTGGTTACTCCAATCGGCAGGAGACGATTCCGATGCGGCTGGTTTTTCTGGCAGTGGCGTTCGTCGCACTCGCAGGATGTTCCAGCGTTGAGCAGGATGCCACGCACCTGCAGCAAGAGCAGGATGCTATCAGCGCCGCGACCAAGAGGATAAAGGTAGTACCCGGCGCAAACGTCAAAGGTCATCCGCAGTACGCTGCGCTCGGACGCGCCGAGGGCTACTGCTTCAACCGGCCGAACTCCACCGGCGGCGAGCTGGTCCATGGCGACGGACTTAAGGCAGCCGCGTATCGCAAGTATGGCGATCAGGTCGATGCGATCGTGAACACCTCGGTCTGGTTCGTCTCGGATGACGACTACGGCGCATACGAGCCCTATACTCAAGGCGGATACTTCGAATGCTCCGGCACCGCGGTCCACTTCACCGGTGAATCGGCGCCCGCCGCCACACCTACAAAGTAAGGGGAGATCACGATGGCGTTAGTCATGCCGGTGTTGGGAATCGAAGAGGTAAGGGCGCATCGCGGCTGGTTTCTGTTCATGGGAGTCGCGCTGATAATCTTGGGCACCATTGCAATCGGAAGCGCCGAGCTCATGACGATGGTTTCCGTGATGTTCCTCGGATGGCTGCTGATTTTCGCCGGCCTCTTCGAGGTGGTTCACGGCTTCGCGCGGCGTGCATGGGGCGGCTTCTTCGTCAATCTGATGGGGGGACTGCTCTACGCGGTGACGGGACTGCTGATGGTCTCGCATCCGGGGGTGGCGGCGGTGACGCTGACCTTGATGATCGCGATGCTGCTGATCGTCGCGGGCACCTTCAGAATTTTCGTGGCGTTCTCGACTCCTATCCATCATCGGGGATGGCTGATCCTGAACGGCGCAATTTCGCTGTTTCTCGGATTTTGCATCATGAGTTCCTGGCCGGTTTCAGGCCTGTGGGTGATCGGACTGTTCATCGGCATCGATATGATTTTCGACGGCTGGACCGAAGTGATGCTTGCATTGAGCAGTGGCAGCGCTGGCGGAGCCGCACCCGCTCAGACCGCTACCACGTGATTAGATAGATAAGCTTCCAGCGCGGCGCGGACTCGTTCTGTTTCCGCGATCATCGAATCGATCGCCGTTTGAAGGCCATCGGTTGGTTCGCGTCGGGCGCGGGCTTCGACCTCACGAGATAGCTCCATCAGGCTCGCCGCGCCAAAGTGACCGCAACTGCCCTTGATCGCATGTGCCGTCGCCGCAATTCCGGCGTGGTCGCCCTGCGTCATCTGCAAACCGATTTTGCGCACGCGTTCACTCAGGTCGGAAAGGAACACGCCGATGATTTCGGTGATAAATTGCTCGCGTTGTTCGTCCCCTTCGGCGAGTTCGCTGATCGAGCGCATGTCGATCGCGGGAACGTTCGCAGTTGTAATGCTCACTCAATGGATCGATCCAAGTTGCGTGCCGGACTTGCGCAAGACCAACCGACGCACGACCGATGCCACCAATGGTTGGCTTCGGCGCGCAGTCGCGAACTTCATTAGCAGCGCCGAGTCTTGAACTTCGATATCGTCTGAAGCCGCGCCGTCAGAATCGCACAGACTGTGTCATTTGTTTGCCGCCTTTCGATTCCCAGCGCGCGTCCGCCTGCTACCTCGACGCGAATCGGCTCACCTCTTCCTGCCACTTGTCGCCAAATACCAGGATCATCACCTGATGATTGATATCCGCGTCGTGGCTCAGGCTGCGTATCGAGCCACCGCCCTCGACCGCCAGCACCTTGTACGCTGCCTGAGCCTGCTTTGCGAATTCAGGAAGCGGCCCGATCTCGGCTGCCGTTGGCTCCTTGCCATGCACCTTCATCCAGAATGCACGCTCGTAGCGCTCGTGTTCCTCCAGCTGGACATCGACGCCGCTCAACGTTCCGTTGTTGCGCCTGAAGTCCTTTAAGAGCGCGACCAGTGGCGCGAAGTCATCTTTTTCGGGCGGTGAGTCGCCGATCAACACGATCACCTTGCGCGCGTACGGCTTCCAATCCATCTTCGTGACCGCCGCCTGAACCGCGCCGAGTGTGTTCTCCTGCCACTCGCCACCGCCCTTGGCCTGGATCGAGCCGAGAAACGTTTGCAGCTTGGCGGTCGAGAGCGTCAGCGGCTGCATGTCGAGCGGCTCGCCCTTGCCGCCGAACACCACGACGCCGACGCGCGCGATCGGAACCAGTTGGCGAACTCTGATCGCGAGTTGTGTCATTCGTGCCTTCACGTCAGCCATCACGAAGTCCATCGACTTCGTGCCGTCGATCACCAGCACGATATCGAGACCCTTGTGGCGCAGCGTATCGATAAACCACGGAAAGCTCGCGCCACCTCCGCCGGGTCCGGGGTGAACGTTCAAGGCCCCCAAGGTATATGGACCGATTTCCATTCCATTTGGAGACGGCGTGACGGAGATAGTGTTGTTTTCCTTCAGCACCTTGGGGACGTCCACGGGCTGCGGCGAATCATCAGGCGATTTAGTCTTGAACTCCGGCATGGGTATGTCGGGAATTTCAAGTGGCTCGAGGCCCTCTAACGGATGAACGGCGCCCGGCTCCCACTCGATGATTATGTGGTCGCGCGCGCGGCTCTCGTGGACGGCGAGGATGAGCGCGAAAAGGATCGCGAGATGGATCGCGATCGAAATAGAAAATGGACCGCCGGCAAAGCGGGCCGCGCTGCGAAGCCCCGGCGGCATCGATGCGCCGATGGAAACGCCGCGAAACCGGCTCCACGCCAAGGCTACGATCACTATCGAGCCAGACACGGCCAGGCAGGCAATCAGGATCGCAATCATCGCATCCTCCCTCGCGCCAACTTCGACCCGAGTGCTGGCGTCTCCTGAAACTGAGATCGGAGGATGTACGATTTTCTTGCGATTTATTTGCCAACTGCCTGAAACCTACCATATGTTGTGGTGCGCTTGCGGGTGATATACCAAGGGTAGTTTCGTTCCGTTCAGAAACTGTTTTTCCGGGCTTGCGATATCCCGCCTGGAGAACGCGCGCTTACCATGTCACTATTCTCGTTCGAGGAAATGATCGGAATCGTGGACGAATGGGAAGCGAGCCAGAAAAACAGCAAGGGATAAAGTCGGGCTGCGTCCGCTTGGTCATAGTCCTCGGTCTGTTTCTGGCTATCTACATTCCAGCTCTGAAGCTAATTTCTATTTACCGTGGACTTAACTTCGCCATACTACTGCGTAAAGGTCTGCTCATCTTCGCTGTATCGGGCGCATATGGTGGCGCGGTGGGGTGGTGCTTCACCCTGTTGCGGCGATGGTTTCCGCGATGGTTTCCTTCAAAGCGAAAAATTTCGGATGCGCCCCCAAACTGACCCACTACCCAAGGGTAGTTTCGTTCCGTCAGAAATTGTTTTTTGGGCTTGCGATATCCCGCCTGGAGAAAGCGCGCTTACCATGTCATACGGTTAGCACGACGGGCGCGATTGGATAAGGCTGAACAGTTCATCCCTGAACTCGAAGACGATCTAGTGTCGAGTCCCGGAAATAAATTGAAGAACAAAGCCCTAACC
>JBAWCX010000562.1:0-2956 GCA_049590495.1 Binatus sp. (SeqCode) | reverse complement strand
AATCAGCCGCGTGCGCGCCAGATGCCGCAGGAAACGGATCCCGAGCCCCAACCCGCGATGCGCTCCTTCGATCAATCCGGGAATGTCCGCGAGCGTGAAACTTTCTTCGTCCGAGATAGACACGCGGCCAATATTGGGCGCCAGCGTCGTGAAAGGGTAGGGCGCTATTTTCGGCCGCGCCGCGCTGAGCGCGGTCAGCAGCGTCGATTTTCCCGCGTTCGGAAGTCCGACTAGCCCGGCCTCCGCGACCAGCCGCAGCTCCATGCGAATCCAGCGCTGCTCGCCCGCGGTTCCGGGAGTAGCGATTCGCGGCGAGCGGCGTGTCGACGACGCAAAGTGCATATTGCCGCGGCCGCCTTCGCCGCCCTGCGCGATTACAGCGGTCTCACCCGGCATCACGAGGTCCGCGAGCGTGTTGCCGCCTTCCTCGTCGAAGACGATCGTGCCGGGCGGCACGCGCACGACGACGTCGCCGGCGCCGTGCCCGTATTGTTCCTTGCCGCGGCCGTCTTCGCCGTCTTTCGCGATCAGACGCGGCTGATATTTGAAATCGAGCAGCGTCGACAGGCCTTCATCGACCTGGAAGATTACGCTGCCGCCGCGCCCGCCGTTGCCGCCCGCTGGTCCGCCGAACGGCCGGAACTTTTCGCGGAGAAACGCGATTGCACCGTCGCCGCCCTTCCCGGCGTGCACGAATACCCTGGCTTCATCGATAAATCGCATGCCGGTTTTTTAGTGTCTATTCGCGGAGCAAACCTACAGACAAATCTCGGCGAGCGCGCGGACTGTGTTGATATCGCCGGTGCCGATCAGCATCGTCTTCACCGGCGACGCCTTCCAGGCCTTGAGGCGGTCTGCGATTCGCTCGCGATTGCCGACCAGCGCGACCTCGTCGACCAGCTTGTCCGGCACCATCGCCATCGCCTCGGCCTTCTTGCCCGCGAGGTACAGGTCCTGGATTTTCGCCGCGACATCTTCGTAACCGAGCCGCTTGGCGTAGTCGTTGTAGAAATTTTTCGCGCGCGCGCCCATCCCGCCGATGTACAGCGCGAGCATCCCCTTCACCGGCATCCGGCACTTCTCGACGTCCGGGCCCATGATGCAGGTGACGAACGGCGCGACGTCGAAATTGGCGAGACTCTTTTTGCCGCCGGTCTTCGCGAAGCCGTCCTTCAGCGGCGCGTCGTAAATGTCCCATCGCTCGGGATTCATCCAGACCGGAATCACGCCGTCGGCAATTTCCGCCGCGAGCGCGATTCCCTTCGGGCTGATCGACGCGGTGTAGATCTCCATGTCCTTGCGGCCGTGCAGGATGCTCTTGAGCGGCTTGCCGAGGCCGGACGCGCCAGGACCGGTGTACGGGATGTCGAATTCTTTGCCGTGATGCTCGACGGGGACTTCGCGGGCGAGAATCGTGCGCACGATCTCGATGTACTCGCGCGTGCGCTGCAGCGGCTTGCCGTACGACACGCCGTGCCAGCCCTCGACCACCTGCGGACCCGACGGGCCGATACCGAGGATGAAGCGACCGCCCGACAGCGCGTCCAGCGTCATCGCGGTCATCGCGGTGGCGGCGGGAGTTCGCGCTGGCATCTGCATGATACCGGTGCCGAGCCGGATTTTTTTGGTCAGCGCGCCGATCCACGCCAGCGGCGTGATCGCGTCGGAGCCGTAAGCCTCGGCGGTCCACACGGAATAGAAGCCGGCGCGTTCAGCCTCGAGGATAGTGTCTATCGGCAAGCCCATCTGCGCGCCCGAATAGCCGGAGATTAAACCTAGTCGCATCGAAATTCCTCCCGTCGCGAGTTACGGAATAAGAAAATCAGAAATCAAAGACACTAAAAAAGAAGCCCCACGGCATTGCCGCAGGGCTTCAGTTCAATCTCGTTCTTACGAGCTAGGCAGACGCCCCTGCGGTATCGGTGCCGGCGGGGAGCGGCTCGACGCTCACTTGCCGCTTCTCACCCTTCGGCTCGTACTTAACCACACCGTCGATGAGCGCGTAAATCGTATAGTCGCGGCCGAGCCCGACGTTGCGGCCCGGATGCACGCGCGTGCCGAGCTGGCGGATGATAATATTGCCGGCCTTGACGGTCTGGCCCGCGTAAATCTTGATACCACGGCGCTGGCCCGGACTGTCGCGGCCATTGCGCGTCGAACCCTGGCCTTTTTTGTGCGCCACGCAGTGTCTCCTGAAGGTGAGGCGGCCTATCCGACCGCAGTTGAATTAAGAATGCGCGACGCGATTACGCGCCGGCGGAAATTTCCTCGATCTTGAGTACGGTCAGTTCTTGCCGATGGCCGCGTTTGCGGCGGTAATTCTTGCGGCGTTTTTTCTTGAACACGATTATCTTGGTGCCGCGCGGCTGCTCGAGGATCTTCGCCGTCACCGACGCGCCCGCGACGACTGGGGTGCCGACCTTGGGCGCATCGCCGCCGACAGCCAGCACCTGGTCAAGTGAGATAGCCGCGCCAACCTCGCCGGCGAGCCGCTCGACCGTTATCTGGTCGCCGACGCCGACGCGGTACTGTTTTCCGCCTGTCTTTACTATTGCAAACATCGCTATGCCGAACGAACAGAATTATCGGACGCAGTGCGGCGTGTCAACGCAGGGGCCTCGTGCTACTGTCCGCGGATCATGTGTCACGTTATTCGTTTTCGGGGATTCTCGATATTGATTACTCTGTCGCTCTTGTGCGTATGGTCGTGCTCGACCGCAGATCCTCCCGGCATATCGCCGGATGAGCGAGCGCAACTGATTGAGCAGCTGCAAGGGGCAAGACAGACTGACCTAAAAAACGCGCTGGATACCTCGTTGGGCCCGGATGCGGCCGGCGACTACATGACGCAGGCTGGGAAAGCTGAAACGGCGATTAACGATCTGAGCCAACACTCGGACGTCTCCAAATCGGAAATATCCGACGCGCTATTCATTCCGCCGAAGCACCTTTCGCC
>JBAWCX010000561.1:0-2443 GCA_049590495.1 Binatus sp. (SeqCode) | reverse complement strand
GGGATCACCCCTGCGTTGACCGACCGCGCATATACAATAGACTATTGATTCTCAGTTCGACCAAACTCTCAAAGCGTTGCGCAGACGGCTCATATGGCTGACGAAACCAACAAGGTCGTAATTCTCGGCTCCGGTCCTGCCGGACTGACCGCGGCGCTCTACACGGCGCGCGCCAATCTCAGTCCGCTGCTGATTGAAGGATACGAACCCGGCGGCCAGCTCACTATCACCACCGACGTCGAAAATTATCCCGGCTTCGAGCACGGCATCCAGGGCCCCGAAATGATGGACGTGTTCCGGCGCCAGGTGACTCGCTTCGGCACGCGCTTCATGAGCGGCGCCGTGACCGAGGTGCGCTTCGGCAAGCGGCCTTTCGAGCTGGTCGCGGACGGCAAAGTGATCAAGGCAGAGGCCGTGATCATTGCGACCGGCGCAACCGCCAAACTCCTGGGAATTGAGTCTGAAAAGCGCCTGATGGGCTACGGCGTGAGCGCATGCGCAACCTGCGACGGCGCATTCTTCAAAGACAAGGAAGCGATCGTGGTCGGCGGGGGAGACACCGCGATGGAGGAGGCGACTTTCCTGACCCGGTTCGTGACCAAGCTGAGCGTCGTACATCGCCGCGACACACTGCGCGCATCGAAGATCATGCAGGATCGCGCGCGCAAGAATCCGAAGATCTCGTTCATCTGGGATTCAGCGATCGAGGAAATCCTCGGCGAGCAGAAACACGGGGTGAGCGGCGTCAAGCTGAAAAATCTCAAGACCGGCAAACTCACGGACATGAAGACCGACGCCGTGTTCGTCGCAATCGGCCACAATCCCAACAGCGCGCTCTTCAAAGGCCAGCTCGAGATGGACGAAATAGGCTATCTGAAGGTAAAACCAGGCTCGACCTACACCAACGTCGACGGCGTCTTCGCCGCCGGCGACGTAGTAGACAGCGTATATCGCCAAGCGGTAACCGCAGCAGGCACAGGCTGCATGGCAGCAATAGACGCCGAACGCTGGCTCGAATCCAAAGGCGAGTAGACAGCTCAGGCATCAGAGCGATGGGGTCGCCAAGTTGTTATCGCTGTGATAACAAAGCCGCCTATGCCAACTTCATTTCCAAAGGAATTTCTGTGGGGCACCGCCAGCGCTTCTTACCAAATCGAGGGCGGCTGCAAGGAAGACGGCAAGGGCGAGTCCATCTGGGATCGCTTCTCGCACACGCCCGGCAAGATTAAGCAAGGCGATACCGGCGACGTCGCGTGCGATTTCTATCACAAATACGCGGACGACATCGCACTGATGGAATCACTTGGCCTGAACGCCGCGCGCATTTCACTTTCATGGCCGCGCATCATGCCCACCGGCAAGGGTCCCGCTAATCAAAAGGGCCTCGACTTCTACAGCCGCGTCGTCGACGAGATGCTCAAGCGCAACATCCAGCCGTGGGTGACGCTCTATCATTGGGATCTGCCGCAGACGCTCGAGGACGCCGGCGGATGGCCCAATCGCGACCTCGCCGAATATTTCCGCGACTACGCCGCCGCGGTAGCCGACTCGCTCGGCGATCGTGTGAAGCATTGGATGGCGTTCAACGAGCCGTGGATCTTCACGATCCTCGGCTACCTGATGGGAGCGCACGCGCCCGGCCGGCGCGAACCTGACCTGGCCATCAAGGCGACGCACACGGTCAATCTCGCGCAGGGGATGGCCGTCAAGGCGATCCGCGAATCCAGAAACAAGCCCGAGGCAGTCGGCACCGCGTACAGCATGTCCTCGGTGCATCCGGAAACCGGGTCGCTCGAGGATCGCACGGCGGCCGAGCGCTGGCATCGATTTTACAACATGTGGTTCCTCGAGCCCGTGATGCACGGCAAGTATCCTGAGGCCTACTTGCGAGGCTCGGTCGACGATCGCGTCGAGATTCGCGCGGGCGACATGGACGTAATCAAAGCTCCGCTCGACTTCATCGGGATTAACCTGTACACGCGCGCCGTGGTCGCGCACGATTCGAACGATCACAATATGGGCGTGAAGCAGATCCGGGCCCGCGGCGGTGAGATCACCGACTTCGGATGGGAAGTCCATCCGCAAGCGCTCTCGGAAATGATCCTGCGCGTCACGAAAGACTACCCTGGCATCCCGATCTACGTGACCGAGAACGGATGTTCATACGGCGATCAGCCGGGCGCCGACGGCAAGGTCAACGACCAGCGCCGCATCAGCTTCCTGCGCCGCTATATCGCCGAGGTCGGGCACGCGATGAAGGCAGGCGCGGACGTGCGCGGATATTTCCTGTGGACCTTCACCGACAACTTCGAATGGGCCGAGGGATTCAAGCAGCGCTTCGGAATCGTCTACTGCGACTTCCAGACGCAGCAGCGAATCGTCAAGGAAAGCGGCCACTGGTACGCGCAGGTCGCGCGCACCGGCGCGCTCGATTTCGACCCGG
>JBAWCX010000560.1:0-3693 GCA_049590495.1 Binatus sp. (SeqCode) | reverse complement strand
CGCCGCCGCCCGCGGGCAGAAAGAAATGCGTGCCGCCCATGCGATCGAACAGCAACAGCGCGAGCGCCGTCGTCAGCACCGGCAGCGCGAGCAGCAGCAGAATCGCCGTGATGAACAGCGACCAGATCACCAGCGGCATGCGGAAGAAGTACATCCCCTTGGTCCGCATGTTGATGATCGTCGTGATGTAGTTGATCGAGCCCATCAGCGACGACGCGCCGAGCACGATGAGGCTGATGCACCACAGGTCCTGGCCCAAATCGACGCCGGTGTAGATAGGCACCGCGCTCAGGGGAGCGTAGGAGGTCCAGCCCGCGGCGGCGGGACCCGCGGGCACGAAGAACGACGCGAGGATGATCACGCCGGCGACCGCGCCGACCCAGAACGACAGCATGTTCAGCTTGGGGAACGCCATGTCGCGCGCGCCGATCATCAGCGGTATGAGGAAGTTGCCGAAGCATCCGACCAGGATGGGCATCACCACGAAGAAAATCATGATGGTGGCGTGCATCGTGAACATCGCGTTGTAGGTGTTGGGCGGTATCGCGCCATCGTACATGAACGGCTCGGGCACCCAGTGAAATCCGGGAACCGCGGTTTCGGGAAACGCCAGCTCCCATCGCATCAGCATCGCCATCAGGCCGCCGATCGACATCATGAACAGTGCCAGGAACAGGAACTGGCGACCGATCATCTTGTGATCCGTCGAGAAAATATAAGTGCGCCAAAAGCCGAGCGCATGATGCTCCTCGTGGGCGCCGTGTGCCGCAACCGCTGCCGTGCTGCTCATCTTGGTACTAACTCCTCCGCGCGACGTGGCCGGCGAGTGCGTGCTTCACTTGTTCTCCGAATACTTGTCTTTGAGCCACTTGTCGTAATCCTCTTGCGACTGGACGGTCAGATTGCCCTTCATGCCCGAATGCCCGAAGCCGCACAGCTCCGCGCACGGAATTTCGTATTGCCCGGTCTCGGTCGCCTCGAACCAGACGTGAATGATGCGCCCCGGGACCGCGTCCTGCTTGAGACGCAGGTTCGGGACGAAAAAGCTGTGGATGACGTCCTTCGAGGTCAGATCGATCCGCACGACTTTGTTCACCGGCACGTGCAGCTCGTTCTCGATCAGGAGGTCGTTCTTGGTGCCGAATTTGCCGTCGGGCCCCGGGTAGGTGATTTCCCAGTTGAACTGCTTTCCAACCACCTGGTAGAACACGTCGCCCGGCGGCCCATGCTCCTTGATATCGGCCCACGTCGAGCGGCTCATGAACGCCAGGACGATCAGAATGACCGCAGTCGCCGAGGTCCATATGATCTCGAGCCGCGAATTGCCTTCGATATACTCCGCCTTGCGGCCGGGCCGGGCGCGATAGCGAACCATGAAGACCACCATCGTGATCATCACCGCGACCCAAACGACCATGACGATCCAGAAGATCAGCTCGAAGAGGAAGTCGATCTGAGGACCGAAGGTCGAGATATCGTGCGGAAAATACATCTTCTCGAGCATCGAAGCGTCACCTCTACGCTAACAATGTGCAAAATGCCGGGCGAGCGTTCACCGCGCCGATCAAGGCGGCCGAGGCAACGTTCAACGGCTTCGGATTCATGAATTCGGTGCGATTATGCGCGTCATCGCCGCGATTAGTGAAATGAAAAATCTTTGTTCACCACCGCAAGCCCCGCTTAACCAACGCCGACATGACGCTCACATTTCGCCAGCGAATTCAAGCGCTTCGCGGTCGCAGGTTCGCCATCTCTGCGCGTCGGCCAATCAAGCACCGGCCCACGATTGGCGGGAACAAATCTTTGGGCTACAGGTAGTCGGGTAAGAGGAGGTCTTGGTCTCTTATGGCTGACCGCGTGGCGACCCTTTCCCAATCCTTCGAGGCGCAGGCGCACAAGTACGGCGCACGCGCGTTCTTGAAGGACAAGCGCGACAAAGTCTGGACGGACCACTCTTGGACCGACGTCGCCGAGGCCGCCGGAAAGCTGCGCACCGGCCTGCTCGGCCTGGGCGTGCGCCCCGGTGATCGCGTCGCGATCCTCTCGGACAACTGCCCCGAATGGATCGTCGTCGATCAGGCCGTGCTGGGGCTCGGCGCGATCGTCGTACCGCTCTACACGACCAGCGGCGTCGAGGAGACGGCGCACGTTATTAACGATTCGGGAGCGAAAGTCATCGCGGCCAACGGGCCCGAGATGATCAAGAAGCTGCTCGGCCTCGGCGCCTCGATTCCCGATGTCACGGCAATTGTCGCGATGCATCCGAGCGCGGAATCCGCGCCCCCGGCGAACGGCACGCCGGCCGTCGTGACGGCGGCATCGATCAGCGCCGAGGAGCCGGCGGCGATCGTCGAGGGCAGCAGCGATGACCTCGCGACCTTCATCTATACGTCAGGCACCACAGGCACGTCGAAAGGCGTGATGCTCTCGCATGGCAACCTGCTTGCCAACGCCGAGGATTCGCTCGCCGCGCTTGCGCTCGATCACACCGACATGACGTTGTCGCATCTGCCGATCGCGCACTCGTTCGAACGGACGGCGGGCTATTACACCGTGGCTCTGGCTGGAGGGACGATCGCGTTTGCCGAGGGTCTCGGACAGATCGCCTCGAACCTGACCGAGGTCGAGCCGACCGTGGTGCTCACGGTGCCGCGCCTGCTCGAAGTGATACACAGCCGCGTGATGCGCACGGTCGAGACCTCGCCGCCGATGCGCCAGCGACTGTTCAAAATGGCGCTCGCGGCGGGCGAGCAGGCGGCCGACTATCGCAATCGCGGCAAGCCGGTTCCTCCACTGCTGGAGCTGTCGATGGCATTGTTCAGGCGCCTGGTCTTCGCGCGAGTGCGCGCGATCTTCGGAAGCCGAATCCGCTACCTGATTTCCGGCGGCGCCCCGCTGCCCACCGAGATCAACCGCTTCCTGTCCGCCGCCGAAGTTCCAATCGTCGAAGGATACGGCCTGACTGAGGCGGCTCCCGTCGTGGCAGTTAATCTGCACCACGGCAAGACCCGAATCGGCACAGTGGGACTGCCGCTGGCGCGCATCCAGGTCGATACCGCGCCCGACGGCGAGTTGCTGCTGCGCGGGCCGAACATCATGAAGGGCTACTACAAGCTCGAGGCCGAAACGAAGGAAGCAATCGACGAAAACGGATGGCTCCATACCGGCGACATCGCGAAGATCGACGTCGAGGGCTACATCTCGATCACCGACCGCAAGAAGGAAATCATCGTGCTGTCGGGCGGCAAGAATATCTCGCCCGCCTACGTCGAGGGCAAGCTGACGGGCGACAAGTTCATCAGCCAGGCGTGCGTGATCGGCGACCGCCGCAAGCATCTGGCGGCGCTGGTCGTGCCGGACTACGAAAATCTGGGGGACTTTCTCGCGGAGAACAAACTGGATCCCAAGAATGCGGACGCGCTGGCGAAATCGCCGGCGTTGAGGACCCTCGTGCAGGGTAGGATTCGCGAAATCAACAAGCAGCTCTCGGACGTGGAAGCGATCGCCGCGTTCACGATCGTCCCGCAGCCATTCAGCCAGGAAAGTGGCGAGCTGACCCCGTCGCTCAAGGTGCGCCGCAAGGTCGTACAGGCGCACTTCAAGGATCAGATCGATTCAATGTACGGGGATTGAATGCGGGGCTCCTCGCCCCGCGCCCTCGGCAGGGGTGACCCCTGCACCCGGTATTAAAAC
>JBAWCX010000559.1:0-18272 GCA_049590495.1 Binatus sp. (SeqCode) | reverse complement strand
CCTTAAGCAAAGTGCGATCGAGGTTGTGCATAACCCTCATAATCGCCACCTGTTCGCTGGGAAGATGAACTTCGCCGCTCCGTGGATCTCGAATCACTTTATTTAGAGTTGCTGT
The DNA here is from genome assembly GCA_049590495.1 of Binatus sp. (SeqCode). Lineage (GTDB taxonomy): Bacteria > Desulfobacterota > Binatia > Binatales > Binataceae > Binatus. Next base: position 18,157 of record JBAWCX010000559.1, on the reverse strand, counting down.
AGTCATGACCGTGTTACTCACGCTGATTTTGAGCGTCGGGACATTCATCTATCGGAGCGCGAAAATTGACCGCACATTTTTGTGCGGTCGATGAACGAAGTCTCTGATGCGTTGAACGCTACCAATAGTTGTTCCTTTCTGTTCTGTGGCGCATTCACCAATCAGGGGCCGCCGAGTCGTGCTGATTGGAAAAAAAGGGCTTGCTTGCGCGCCTTTTGATGAATTACAGAACAGCGTCGCGAAAAGCCCGATGCTGGCCTGCTCGCGGTGCCCGCCTCCTATCGTCGGGCGCACACTTAGTGAGCCGGCAGTTCTCACGCATGTCTATTCAACGAGGTCTGATTTTCGCGGACGCCCGTCCCCCTTTGTTTAAGCGTCCGCAGGAGAATGCACATATGAGCATGAGCTTATCTCGACGAGTCGTGGCTGAATTTATCGGTACATTCTGGCTGGTCTTCGCCGGATGCGGCAGCGTCGTGTTGGCTGCGAGCTTTCCCAGGCTTGGAATCGGTTTCGTAGGGGTGGCCTTGGCCTTCGGGCTTACGGTGCTGGCCATGGCGTACGCGATCGGTCACATCTCGGGATGCCATATCAATCCCGCGGTCAGCTTTGGATTATGGGCCGGCGGACGTTTCCCAGGAAACGAAGTTGCGCCGTACACGATCGTCCAGGTCCTCGGTGGCATCCTGGCCGCGGCTGTCCTGTATGTTATCGCTAGTGGCGCACCGGGCTTCAGCGTTCATGCCGGCTTTGCCGCCAACGGGTACGGTGCGCATTCGCCAGGCAGCTACAGCCTCGGCGCTGCGGCCGTATGCGAGATCATGATGACCCTGATGTTGGTGTTCGTAATCATGGGAGCAACCGACGAGCGGGTTCCGGCCGGGTTCGCGCCGATACCGATCGGACTGGCATTGACTCTGCTTCTTCTCGTCGGCATCCCGGTGACCGGCGCTTCGCTTAATCCCGCGCGCAGCACCGGTCCGGCGCTGTTCGTCGGTGGATGGGCGATCGAACAACTATGGCTGTTTTGGGTAGCGCCGATAGTGGGCGGCGTGTTCGGCGGATTGCTCTATCGCGGACTCGTTTCCGGAGCCGCCGCAGAGGCGATTCAGCTAGCCGAAGCCGGCCGCGGTCTGAGGCTCGCCGCGCAAAATGAGAGGCATCGGCAATTGGTCACTCACTAGCAAATTTGATGCAGGGTCGCGGGCGGGCCTGCTCGTTAATTCTCAGGTCTCAATTCTTGTATATACAAGCACGCCCAGAGAAATGGGCCGATGACCTTTGCCATCGCTCCCAATCTCGCCGCAGACCTTGGCGTACACGCCGCACTCGGGAATGCGCTCACGGTTGAAGTGGGCGTGCTTCTCGAAGAGCTGCCAGTGGTGGTACGACTTAGGGGTCGGTGCGCCAGAAATTGGGGCCGGACGGCCTAGAGGATTCAGATGGCACCTGAGACGCGGAATGATCGACGTGGCTCGGCCGTTAGCGGTGACCCAAGACCGGGCACCCATTCTGCGCAAAAGGGAATCTTCCGCAGAGAGGGCGAGTACTGGACCGTCGGCTACGGCGGAAAATCCTTACGTCTTAAGGACACGAAAGGACTCGGGTACCTCGCTCATCTGCTGCGTCATCCCGCGACCGAATTCCACGTGCTCGATCTGGCGGGAGGAATCGCAAGCCGGCGCGAGGACGACGAACCCGGCCACGCGCACAGTTTGCCGCGCGGAGATGAGGATCTCGAAAAGGCGGGCATCCACATCGGCAGCCTGGGCGACGCGGGCGAGATGCTCGACGATCAAGCCAAGGCCGCCTACCGGCGGCGGCTTTCCGATCTGCGCGAAGAACTGGACGAAGCCAAGGAGCGGGGCAACGTCGAGCGCGCGGAGCAGGCGGAACAGGAGATCGATGCGTTGACCAGGGAGCTGTCGCGCGCCGTGGGACTCGGTGGCCGCAATCGCAAGGCAGCGTCAGCTTCGGAACGAGCCCGGCAGAGCATCAGCAAGTCGATCAACGCGGTGCTGGGCAGAATCGCTCAGAGCGATGGCGCGCTCGGAGATATCCTGTCGCGATGCATCAGGACCGGGTATTTCTGCTCCTACCAGCCTGACCCCGATTTCCCGGTTGCGTGGGAATTCGTCGCGAGAGACGCAGATTCGACCAGCGAGTCTTCAGACCAGCCAACCGTAAGCGGCGATCCCGCGCCAGCGCATGCCGATCGTCCACTGACCTCGCCGATCATGCTGGAAGTTTCTCCGTTCTCACTCGCGCGGCGGACTGCCTTTGCGGGGCGCGAAACCGAAGGTGCCGCGATTCGCGCGGCGCTCGATCGCGCACTCGGCGGCCACGGCTCGATTGTGATGCTTGGCGGCGGACCCGGCGTCGGCAAGAGCCGGCTGGCGATGGAGATGGCGGAGTATGCGTCGCGTGCGGGCTTCAGATGCTTCGTCGGGCACTGCTACGAAAGAGACGAGCCTTTTCCCTTTCTGCCCTTCGTCGAGATTATCGAAAGCGGTCTGGCTCAGGCGTCGAACCCCGATGAGTTCCGTCGGCGGATGGGCGACAGCGCGCCCGAACTTGCCCAGATCGTTCCAGGCCTTCGGCGAGTTTTCCCGGATATTCCGCCACCCCTGGATCTGCCGCCCGCGCAGAAACGTCGCCATATCTTCCAGAGCATCTCAGAGGGACTGGCGCGCGCAGCGCGAATCCGTTCGTACGTTTACGTAATAGAAGACCTCCACTGGGCCGACGAATCCACGCTCGGCCTTCTGATTCATCTGGCCAATCGCGTCGCGCAGCTTCCGATTGTGATCATCTGCACTTATCGCGACGGATTTTCGCAAGACACTTCGGTATTGGTCAGAACCCTGGAAGAGCTGATTCGGATGGGTACTCGTCCGCTGAAGCTAAGCGGTCTTTCGCGGGACGCCATCGGGCAGATGTTGCATTCTCTCAGCGCGGGGCAAGCTCCGGAAAATTTGGTGGACCTCATCTTTGAGGAGAGCCAGGGGTATCCATTCTTCGTCGAGGAGGTCTACCGGCATCTGGTCGAAGAGGGGAAAATCTTCGATACCGCAGGCCAGTTCCGCAAAGATATCAAGATCGACGAAATCGATGTTCCTGAGAACGTTCGTCTGATCATCAGCCGGCGCTTGGAGCGCCTCGACGAGAGTGAAAGGCGCGCGCTGACGGCGGCCGCGGTGATCGGGCGCAGCTTCAGCTTCCGGCTCCTCACCGAGGTTAGCCAAATCGACGTTGACGAACTCTTCAGCGTCATCGAGAAGGCGCAGCAGATCGGGATAATCGTCGCTAGCTCTGAGGGACCTGAGAACCCGCTGACGTTCACCCATGAATTGGTGCGTCAGACGTTGCTTGCTGGCATTTCGCCTCCGCGCAAACAACAACTGCACGCCGCAGTCGCCGACGCGATTGAGCGGCTATATCCCCGCTTCGTCAACGAGCGTGCCGGCGAGATCGCTGACCATCTCCTAAAGGCAGGATCGTTTGCTGACGGCAGACGACTGGTCCGTTGGCTGAAGTTGGCCGGTCAAGGCGCGCTGGACGCCGCGGCGTTTGAAGAAGCGCGGCGCAGTTTCCAGTCTGCCCTGGCGCGTCGAGGCGAGGTTGATCCAAAACAAAGGGCTGATTTGCTGGCGAACCTTGCCAAGGCCGAGCTGGGTTTTGAGCAATGGGACGCGGCAGTTGCCAATCTCCGCGAGGTACTCGACATTTACACCAATCTCGGCGACCGCGAGATGATAGGAAGGAGCTTCGCGGAGCTGACCGATGCGTTCAGCTGGGCTGGCCGTTTCCAGGAAGCAACCGAAACAGCTGGTCGCGGACTCGCCTACCTTCAGGGAGATGTCAGCGCTGACCGGGCGCGCCTTCTCGCCGCGCTCGGGGAGGCTCACGCCGCCACAGCGGGCTATGGGCCAGCCCGTGAAGGGCTGCGGGAAGGCTTGAACACAGCATTCCAGCTCTCTGTCGCGGGCTTCGAGCCGGAAAATGAGACGCTGCGGGAGGCGTTGAATATTGCGTTTCAGCTCTCCGATCCAAAGCTTGTGGCCAGATTGCTTGCTGCTACGTCAATAGTAAACTTCCACTTCTTTCGGCTCCGCGAGGCTGCCGCCGACGGGCTGCTAAGCGAACAATTGGGCGGATCAGAAGCCTCTCCCTGGCAGCGCGCCCTTCAACTCCGAATTCTGCTTTGGACCTTACTCTATCTTGGACGCTTGGAAGAGGCGCTGAGAATCGCGGACGAGCTTGAACCCCTGGCGATGAAGATAGGGCAATCTCTCTCGGTCGCGTTCTGCCTTAGCACGAGGGCCTGGATAGATTTTGGTAAGGCGCCGGACTTGGCCAAGCTGGAAGCGGGCTTTCCGCGAGTGCGGAAATCTGAACGGGAGGCATCGTTTGCCGACCTGGAAGTTTTCTTCGAGGTACAACTAAGTCTGCTGGATTTCTTTCGCGGAAACTGGACGAGCGCTCTGTCGCATGCCCAGACCTCGCGCCGGCCAGAACGAGGGCAGTCCATCGGAGGGTTAGGCGCCGGAATGCTTTTTCGACAACTGGCCTACGCAGGCGATCGCGCCGGCGCACTGGCAATCCTTGACGAAGACCGCGCACTCCTGCCTCGTAGTGGCCAACCGAACGCCTCAGGTTCGTGGCTGATGCTCCCGCTTGTGATTGAGGGACTCGTCATGCTCGGCGATCAATCGCGAGCTGCGGAGCTTTACCCGCTTGCTCGTGAATTGATCGACACGGAAGCGGTGGTGCTTTGGCCGACCTCACGCTTCACGCAAACCATCGCGGGTGCCGCCGCGGCAGCGGCACGTGAGTGGGAAGCCGCCGAAGAGCATTTTCAGATCGCAATGCAACAGGCTGAAGCTGTTCCTCACCGTCTTGAAGAGGCTGAGATACGCCGCTTCCACGCAATGATGCTAATTGATCGCGCCGGACGAGGGGATAGCGAAAATGCGCAGACGCTTCTGCGCGAAGCGCTGGAGACTTACACGCAGATCGGAATGCCTCACCATATCGGGATGACTCAGACTCTGCTCTCCCGCTGCCGATAGGTAAAGTAGGGCTAACGTCCAGCTCGTTTCTCATCGCTGTCGGCGGCGTAGAACTCAGCGAGGTTATGCATCTCGATCGGCGTCAGTTGCGATGCAATCGTGCGCATGCGCTCGTCGATGTCATTCTGGCGCATGCCCTGCGCGAATTCCGCGAGCTGACGTTCAGTATAGGTGGGCTGCTGCCCCTTCAACGCTGGAGCGCCGAGCTTGATCTCATTAGGGCCGTGACAAGCAGCACATGGCGGAATGCCGCGCGATGGGTCTCCGTCATATACTAAGCGAGTGGCGGGCGTGCCTTGCGCCGGCGGGTCCTTCTTGTTGGCTGCGGCCAGCACTTTAGCGTCGCTGGCATAGTATGCTGCCACATCGGCCGAAGCTTGCTGCGAGAGCGCCTGCGCTATCCCATTCATCGCGCCCCACGACCGCTTATCCGCGCGATAGTCGTCGAGTTGTTTGTAAATGGCTGCGGCATCCATGCCCGCGAGCGTGGGATAAAGGCCGGACGAACTTACTCCCTGCTCGCCATGGCAAGCGGTGCAGTTCATGGCGACAAACGCACCTTGCTTGGCGTTGCCATCGGCGATCTGCGCGAGTGTTTCACGAGTCCACGCGATGCGCGAGGGCGTCCGCAACGGAGGCTGGGGTTCGTCCGCGGGTCCGATGTCGGGGGAAATTCCCAGCGCTGAACAAAAGGCGCTCCATGCACTGCGCGGCTGACCATTCTGTTGTGAGCTCCCGAGCAGGACAAAGCCAAGAAAGATGCTGACCCCGAGCAGACCAGCGGCTGACAACCAGCCGATCCTCAGCCACGGATTGTGGAGCTTGAATGGTCCTGGCGTGTGCGCGGCCATTAAGGTGCCTCGGTGAAGACAGACCCGCGTGTCACCTCGACGGCGGGAACGCTGTGGTTCTTCAGGAAGAAGAATTGGCCGATCGGGTAGCCATACGACACGAGCATCATAACCAGCAGGATAGTGTTCCAGAGGGCGAAGCCGTTGAGAGACGACGGCACTTCCCGCGGCGGGTTCACCGCCAGCGCGTAGCGCAGCGGCTCCGTCAACGACATGTCACCGAGCTGCGAGCGCACAAGAACGGTGATCAACAGGATCGCCGAGGTAAGCAGAACGAGCCCACCTATCACCGAGATGATTACCAGAGGTGCCATCCGAGCCACGAATGGAATGCTGTAGTCAAAAATGGCAACGCGCCGCGGTTGGCCCATCAACCCGGCGATGTGCCAGGGAATCGTCGTGATCAACATTCCCCAGAACCATAGCCAGAGCTGCCAGCATGCCAGTCGCTTGGATTGCAGTGCTTTGCCGGTAAGGCGCGGCCACATCTCGTAGGCGATAGCGAAATACATGATTACGGTCGCGCCTCCAAAAATGAGGTGAAAATGCGCCGTCACCCACGAGGTGTTATGGATCATCGAGTTCATCGCGTAGCTCATGTTGATGATCCCGCCGAAACCGCCGAAGCCGAGCATCACCAACATCAAACCTGACGCCAGTACCATCGGCTCATCCCAGGGCAGCGCCGAGATCCATCCAAAGAGTCCGCGTCCGCCACGGTAACGTCCGGCAATTTCGGCACTGGCGGTAATCGAGAACACTGTTAGCAGTGTCGGCAGGACTACCAGGAACGTGAGGAATGACTGCACGAACTTAAATCCCGACCCATGCTCCGGATCCATCAGTAGGTGATGCAGACCGACTGGAACCGAAAACACTAGAAACATAATGAACGTCAGTCGGCCCATCGTGTCGCTATAGAGCCTGCCGCCCGCCGCCTGGGGCAGCAATGTGTAAAGCGCGATATAGGCCGGCATCAGCCAGAAATAGACGATCGCATGCAGTGTCACCGAAAACAGCGTACGGCCCATCGCCGCGTCGATCAGATCGCTCCAGCCAAAGGCTCGTGGTATCAGTATGCAAATCAGCTCGAGAAGGACGCCCGACGCCGCCCACGCCCAGAGATCAGCGGTCGCGGTGATCGCGAACATGGCGAGCGGCACGGGTCGGCCAGGATTGTCGCGCTTCCAGCCGATCATGTTGACGTTCATCAGCACGACCCAGATCATCGAGCTACCGATCAGTAGAAACGTACCCCAGATAGTACCATGGGCTAGCGAGCAGAGGTGGATAGAAGGTGTAGAGTACGGAAGCTTTGCCGGCGAGAATGGTAGCCGCTGCCATCACACTGCCTAGGAGGCAGATAGCAAAGCAGATCCATGCTGCCGTCGTCCCGCGAAGAGGCCGGCCCAGGCTGGTCTCCGCTATAGCGTAGCCGAAGCCCATCGCGAAGAACGTGGTGACCACGTAGGCCATCACGGTCCCGTGCAGAGTCACAGAGCCGTAGTATATGCTCGGGTAGCGGAGCGGCGCGGGCAAAGGACTCCTAACCAGCATCTGCCACGCTCCCTCGACCACCGCGGGCAGAAAGAGGCCGAAGGCTACCCAGAAGTGAAGGAGCGCTAAGCGCCTACTGTGTTGCACAACTAGTCCTTTCCAGCAGACCTTTGCCGGCGAACCGATCCCAGGGAACGACTTTGACACGCGCCCACATGGCTTGATGGCCCAGGCCGCAGTACTCGTGACAGGGCATCACGTAGTCACCGGGCCGTGCGAATCGGGTGCGCACTTCGGCGACGAAACCTGGCACCACCATGGTGTTAATGTTGGTATCCGGGAGCAGGAAACCGTGCACGACATCATCGCTGGTTAAGCGGAACTTGACCGGCGTATCCGCAGGCACAACAACGCAGCGCGGCACGAAATCATACTGTTGGGCTATTAGCCGCACAGTGACAGAGCCGTCGGGCTCCAGCGCTGTACCGAGATTGCTCTCAACGAACTCACCCTTGAGATGAAGCGTCCGCGAGTCGATCACCTCGACATTGCTAGCCGGGTGCAATGCTCCCACGAGCGACGTGAGGACCATGATCACCATCATGATGGTTAGCATCGCCACCATGATCGTGACCCAGTGCTCCTCGGTGCGGACGACAACCGGCTCGGGAACCGTGCCGTCCGGCAGGGGGCCCTGCAGCGGATCTGTAGGCAGTTCAGCCAATGGGACCTCGCGGCATGAACAGCAGGAAGTAGAATGCAAGCCAACCGACAAAGAGTATTGCCACCGCTATGCTGGCGATGACCAACGCGCCCGTCGGCCCATTCTTGAGCGCTTCGGCCGCCTCCTCCGCTCGTATAGGTGCGGCCACGTGCTCTGATAGATGGGCGGCTGAAGAATGATTTTGCTCGTCGATCTGCATCGCTTCAATGCTTCCCTTCTAGCGCGATTCGGGCGGTCTTTCTGATCGCGCTTGTTGGTAGTAGGCGGCAACCGCCGCGGTCTCCTGACCATTGAGCTTCTTGGCCATTACTTCCATCGCGTCGGCGCTACTCTTGCGATAGCCCTGTTGCCACATTTGCAGAGTAAAGGCGGTGTAGTGGGCGTACTGTCCTTCAAGGTATGGGATTGCCGGCGATTCGCCGACGCCACCAGGTCCATGACATCTGTTGCAGCTCTGAATCCCCCGTGCTGAGTCGCCTTGCCTGGCGATCTCCTCGCCTTGCTTAACAAGTGCCGGGTCAGGCGCTTTGAGTGGCGGAAACGGCGCATCGATGCGCGAGTAATAAGCGGAGACGTCTGCAATGTCGTCGGGCGAAAGCGCCTTGGCGATCGGCGACATGACGGCATTCGCCCTGACGCCCGACGCAAAGTCGTTTAGTTGCGTGGCGAGATAATAGACCGACTGGCCCGCAATCCGTGGGAACGCGCCGCTGCCATCGGAAATGCCGTTGAAGGCGTGGCACTGCGCGCAGGCCGTCGCGCCACTAGCTGTGCCTTGCGCCACGATCACAGCGCCACGCGAAGCGTCGGGTCGGCGGGCGGTGGTTTGAATCATTGCATCGCTAAACTTGGCCAGGTAGTCGACGATTGCGGGAACGTCCTTAGCGGCGATAGGCGCCTTGTAAACGTCGCGCATCTTATTAACCTCAGCCTGCCAGTCGGCTCTAGAGAGGCTAGGCTGAGTTAGAACCATGCTGGCGGAATGACAGATAAGGCAATTGTTGTTGATAGCGTCTGCCCCGGCACCGCCAGGAAAAGTACGCTCGCTTTGAGGAAGACTGAGGCTGACGGAACGCAACGTCACACCGCCCACCTCGATAGATGGCGCCGGTGCGACAGGTGAATCATCCGCTGAAGGACTGGGTAGCAGCGAGGTCGATGGAACAGTCGTAGCCGACTGACCGGCCCAGCCAGCGGGCATCGCGATCGCGAGAAGGACCACGCCGGTGACGGCGACACCCGCAATTGCATTCGCTGCTTTGGCCATAAGGTTTCTGCTGCAAGTGTCTTTACTGAGTCATGCAGCCCTGAGCTGAACCCGCTCGATCACATTGCGCATGAAGCCATTGCCGTTCCAGTTCGGCTCGGCAGGCTGCACCTCGCCTTTCGTATTGGTGCAGCGCACCTGCAGTGTCAGCGTCCCGGATTGTGGCGCCTTTAGCTTCGAACTCCATCGGCGAAAGCCGTAAGTGCCCTCATCAGGGCCTAGTTCGGTTTTCCGCCAGCTATGCCCGTCAGTTGACAATTCCACCTGCGTTACGCCGCTATCACCACCGAAGGCAATCCCTCTGACCGGCACGACAGCTCCAGGCTCGACGATCGTGCTGCCGGTCAGGTTGGTGAAGAAGGAGCGCGGCACCATGCGGTTGATAGGCACAGTCTTGAACCCGGTCTCGCCGGGCTTCACGCTCGCATGCGGCGTATCGGGAATGCGATAGGCCGTCTTGATCCAGAAGTTCTCGTCCGGTGCGTCGAGCACCTCGATGTCAGTCAACATCTTGACCCAGTAGGTGGAATACCAACCGGGTACGATCAAACGCATGGGAAAGCCGTTGAGCAGCGGCAACTGCTCCCCGTTCATCTGGTAGGCCAGCATCACCTTGCCGTCACGCGCATGGTCGATGTCGAGCGACTTCATGAAGTGCGGCGCTCCTTCCACGACCGGCTTGTCCAGACCTTTGAAGCGAACTGCAAGGGCCCCGGCCTTGACGCCTGCGCGATCCAGCACGTCGCGCAAGCTGACACCGGTCCACAATGCATTTCCCATCGCACCGTTATCCCATTGAGCACCGGCTACACCCGGCTGGAACATACCGCGGGAATTGCCCGAGCACTGATTGACCGCCGCCATCTCGATCCGCCGCATCGCCATGACGTCCGCCATGGAGAGGGAGAGCGTCTGGTTGACATGCCCGCGAACAGCAACTCTGAACGCGGCCACATCCACCTGCTCCGGAATCACCGCCCAATGCCAGCGCACGAAAAATTGGTCGTTCGGAGTGAATACGCCGCGGTCGAATACCTCGAATGGTGTCTCGAGCAAGGGCGGCCGGGTGCGTTGCAGAATCATTGGCCCTTTCTGCGGAAAGGTTGTCGTGAAGTCGCGCCGGTCCGGGCCCCCCGCCAGCAGATCGAGATTAATGAACCTCGCGGCCCAGGCCGGAGACGTCGCTAACATCCCGCCAAGGATGCCTACGCTCTGAAGGAAACGACGACGACTCGAGGTGTAGATGATTTGTTCCGGGACTCTCATCCAGCACCTATTCCTCGGCGCTCGCGGTGTAGTCGGCCTCTGAGTCAGGCATCATCGCGGTCCGTACTTGCTCACCTTGTACCAACGCCGGGGTGAAATTGTTCACCACCTGCTCCTGGTCCGTTAGGCCCGAGGCGATTTCGACGTATTCCCCGGTGCGGATCCCGGCGGTGACTTCGATCTTTTGCAGGCGCGAATTGCGTACCACGTAAACGGCGGCGTCCGTGCTAGAGCCGCTCACCGCGCTTGGCGGCACCGTGAGCGCGCCCGGATGGTTTTCAAGATTAATGGTCACATTAGCTTGCATCCCCGGGTAAAGCTCATGACGCGGATTTTCAACGTCGACTTCGGTCAGCATTGTGCGCGTCGAAAGCTCGAGTGATGTTGCAAAGCGCGCCACGCTTGCGCCAAAGCGCCGCCCCGGATATTCGCGCAGCGTCAACGTCGCCCGCATTCCGCGGCGAATATTGCCGACCGCCTCTTCAGGCACGTAAACGTAAACACGCAACAGGTTCATCTCCGAGACGCTCACCACCGCGGTGGCCGTGCCATGGGGATGCGCCGCGCTGCCGCCGAGTTCAAATGTGGGCTCCCCGCCGCTGGCTTGAATCAGCGCGCCGGGGTCGACAAATCGGGCGGTAACCACGCCGTCGAAGGGAGCGACGATGCGCGTATACGTCATTATCGATTTCAATTCAGCAACGTTTGACACCGATTCCTGGTATTTGGCGTAGGCGATATCTACATCCTCGCGCGCCACCAGCCGCGGATCGCTCTTCCACACGCGCTCCAGCCGCTGGTAGGTGAGCTGGTTGATCTGGAGTGTTGCCTGTTCGTGGCCCAGCCGGTGCGCCAGTTCAGGAACCTCGATCTCGGCCAGCACCTCGCCCCGGCGAATCCAGTCGCCCTTGTCGACGTTGATCTTGCTCAAATAACCGGTGACCTTCGCATAGAGCGTCGCCTGAAAGAATCCGGTCAGGTCGCCGGGCAGTGTGATTTGCCGGATCGCATCCTGACGCCGCGCTTGCGTAACCATCACGGTCTGCATGCGCGCGGAAGCGGGAGCTGCGTCGCGTCCCTGGCACGACCAGCACGCAACGAGCGTCAGCGCGCCCAGCCCGGCTATCGCCATTCGTCTCATTGGCGGGCCCTCCGCGGTGAATGAAACATTTCGTAGACCGTTGGCACCAGCACCAGCGTGAGCACTGTCGAAACCGCCAGTCCGCCGATCGCGGCCCGCGCCAGCGGTGCCGAAGTTTCAGACCCGGCTTCAAGGACCATCGCAATCGGCGCCAGGCCGGCCAGCGTAGCAAGCGCAGTCATCAGGATAGGCCGCATGCGGGTGCGGGCCGCGTCCATCACCGCGTCGCGCAGCGGTGCGCCGGCCGCGACGCGCTGGTTGGCGAAGTCCACGAGCAGGATCGAGTTGGACACCACGATTCCCACCATCACGATGATGCCCATGAACGATTCGATGTTGAGCGTGGTGTTGGTTAAGAACAGTATCCAGACCACCCCGATGAGGCCCATCGGAACCGCGAACATGATGATGAAGGGATCCAGGAAGGAGCGAAATTGTGCCACCATCACCAGGTACAGTAGCGCTACGGCCATCAGCAGACCGAAGCCGAAGCTGGCAAAGGATGCCTGCATCGCGGATACCGCTCCGCGGTAGACGATCGAAACGTCGTGCGGCAACGGCAGCCGTTTTACAACCTGCTCAATCGCCCGCTGCGTGCCGCCCGCGTCCTGGGTGGTGGGCGATACAAGCACGTCGACCACGCGCTGGATGTTGTAATGGTCCGCTTCGGCGGGATGGGCCTCGCGCTCCAGGGTGGCGACGCTGCGCAGCATCAGTGCGTCGTCGCGGCTAGTGCGGTTGGTTGACGAACGCACCGGGATATCGCGCAGGGTATCGAGCGAGCGGATGTCGGGCTCGGCGTATTGAGCGGTCAGGAAGTAGTCGTCGCCGGTAACTGGATCAATCCAGATTGAGGGGTCGATCATGGCGTTGGAAGTAAGCGCCGTGATGACATTGCTGACCACGTCATTCTGGTTCAGCCCCAGACGCGCGGCAATGACGCGGTCAACTTTTATATTGATGGTCGGATAGCCCGTCTCCTCCGGAATGAATGTGTCGGCGACCTGCCGCATGGGTTGGATCGCGGCTTTGATCTTCAGCGCCATATCGAAAAGCGGAGAATATTGCGGCCCACTCAGTTGGATGTCGATCGGCGCGGCCAGGCCGAAGTTGAGCACCGCTTCGATGACGCTGCCGGAGGAAAAAAACGTCTGCAGCTCGGGCACCCTCTCGTCAAGGGCGGTGCGCACCCGGTTGACGTACTCCGAAGTCGGGACGCGATGGTGCTGCTTGAGGCTGACCATCACGAACCCCGAATCTGGGGCAGCGTTGGGCGAATAGATCGAGGAGAACCCTGAGGCAAGGCCCAGGTTGGCCACAATCGTCGAGAGGTCGGCGGGCGGGATGACCTGGCGAATCACCCGCTCGAGGCGAGCACAAAGGGCGTCGGTGATTTCGATGCGCGAGCCGAGTGGCGCCCGCAGGTTGATGATGAACTCGCCGCCGTCGGTGGCCGGGAACAATTCCGTGCCGAGCCGCGGATACAGCGACATCGTGCCCACGAACAACACGCTGACGGATGCGATCACGACCCACTTGTGATCAAGCGCGCGCTGCAGCAACCGCTGATAGGATCGCGCTAACCTTTCGTAGGCGCGATTGAAGGCGCCGAACACGCCGGTTTTGGCGCCCGCTTCCATCTCCCGCGCGCCGGCGGCCGTGAAAAACCGCGCGCAGTAAATGGGGATGACCGTCATCGCCATCACGTACGACGCCATCATCGACAGCACCACCGCCAACGCCAGCGCGCTGAACAAATATTTGACTACGCCGACCAAAAACACGACCGGAAAAAAGACAATGATCGTGGTCAGAGTCGAGGCCAGCACCGCCAGCGCCACCTCCTGGGCGCCGTCGCGCGCTGCATCGCGTGGCGCCTTGCCCATCGCCAGATGGCGGTTGATGTTTTCTAGCACCACAACCGAATCATCGACCAGGCGTCCGATCGCCAGCGCGAAGCCGCCCAGGGTCATGATGTTGATGGTCTGGTTGTCGAAATACAGTCCGAAGGCGCCGGCCAGGATCGACAGTGGAATCGACAGGAAGATGGCAAAGGTCGAGCGGAAGCTGCCCAGGAAGATCAGGATCGTCAGCGAGGCCAACACGGCGCCCGAAACGGCCTCGTGCTCCAGGCCGGCAACCGCTTGGCGGATGTACTGCGACTGGTCGAAGATGGCGTCGAGCTTGACGCCGTGCGGCATCCCGAAGACCTTGGGCAACAGCCGTTTGACGCCGTCCACCACGGCGATGGTATTGGCGTCGCCCTGCTTGAGCACCGGCAGGTAGACCGAATGCTGTCCGTTGACTCGCACGATGTTCTGCTGGATCTGGGCGGAGTCTTCGGCGTGCCCAATGTCGCGTACGTACACGGGCGCCTCTTCGGGACCGACCTTGACCGGGACGTCGTTAATGTTCTCCACATGATCGATCATGCTGTTGCTGTAAATGAAGTAGTCAGTCGGCCCAATTTTGGCATCGCCAGCGGGAAGGATCAGGTTGGCGTTGTTCAACGCGTGCACGACGTCAATCAGAGTCAGACCCCGCGACTGCAACGCCTCGCGTTTGACGTAAACCATGATCTGGCGGTACTTGCCGCCAAAAGGCGGCGGAACTGAGGCGCCGGAAACGGTCGCGAGTTGGTTTCGCACGTTGTATTGCGCCTGATCATGCAGCAGGGTCTGGTCGAAGCCCTTGCCCGACACCGTGACCAACGTCACCGGCAGCGAGGAGGCGTCGAACGGCAGCACGATGGGCGGCAGAGTTCCAGGCGGCAGATGGCGCAGGTCGGCTATCGCCAGGTTGGCCAGCGACGAGGCACCGGCGTTGATATCGATATTAGGATGGAAATACACCTTGATGATGCTGACGCCGGGCAGCGAGCGTGACTCGAGATGATCGATCCCGTTAGCCAACGTGAAGAATCGCTCGAAGCGCGTGGTGATGTCCTTCTCGATTTCCCCCGGCGGCATCCCGGAATAAAAGGTGGCCACCACCACGGCGGGAATCTTCAAGTCGGGAAATACGTCAACCGGCATCTGGACGAAGGCGGTCGCGCCCAGCAGCGTGATGATCAGCGCCCCGACGATGATCAGATACGGATTGCGCAGCGCGAAACCTGGCATGTCCAATCCTCATGGACGGGGCGTGAGAAATGGCCGCTCAAAAGTTGTGCGCTCGGCAGTTACGAGAACAAGGCTGTCAGTTCGTCACGCCGGACCTTGCCGATGGCCTCCGCGGCGGCATCGCTAAGGGTTGCGACGCTGCCGCGGAGGCGAGAAACCATTACGCGGCCATGGCCTTGCTCCGCTCAATGCCGAGTTGCTTCGCCAGTCCGCTTCCATACTCGGGGTCCGCCTTTGCGCAGAGGCGAATCCACCGCAGCTTGATTTCCTCGGGCACACCTTTCATCGCGCGGTCGGTGTTGGCAAACAGCCTTTTCTGCTCGTCCTTCGTCATCAGGCGGAACAGGTTGCCGGCCTGAGTGTAGTCGTCATCGCCCGGCCGCTGGTCGTAGCGGTCGTAGCGGTCGGCGTCGCCCGATATCTTGAACGGCGGTTCCTTGAATCGGTGATCTTCCACCGGCCCGCCGAAGCTATTGGGCTCGTAGTTGACCTCGCCGCCGTAATTGCCGTCGGAGCGCATGAAGCCATCGCGGCTATAGGTGTGCACCGGACAGCGCGGCTTGTTTACCGGCAGCTCCATGTAGTTGGGTGAGCCGAGCCGATAACGGTGAGCGTCGGCGTAGGAGAAGATGCGCAACTGCAGCATTTTGTCGGGCGAGAAGCTAATACCCGGCACCACGTTCGAAGGCGCGAATGCCGACTGCTCGACTTCGGCGAAGTAGTTCTCGGGATTCCGGTTCAATTCCAGGACGCCGACATCGATCAGCGGATAATCCCCATGTGGCCAGATTTTGGTCAAGTCGAACGGATTGTAAGCCGTCTTCTCGGCATCCTTGTCGGGCATGATTTGGACGCTGAAGCGCCACTTCGGATAGTCGCCGCGCTCGATCGATCCAAAGAGGTCGCGCTGTTGGCTGTCACGGTCGGCGCCGATAACTACTGCGGCCTCCTCGTCGGTCATGTTCTGGATGCCCTGCATGGTCTTGAAGTGAAACTTCACCCAGACGCGCTGGTTCTTCTCGTTGATGAAGCTGTAAGTGTGGGAACCGTAGCCGTTCATGTGCCGGTGGGTCTTCGGCCGGCCTCGATCGCCCATCAACCATGTCACCTGATGCAGAGTCTCTGGCAACAGCGAAAACCAATCCCACACCGCTGTGGGATTGTGGAGGTTGGTCTTCGGGTCGCGCTTCTGTTGGCGGATGAAGTCGGGAAACTTGTAGGCGTCGCGCACCCAGAAAATGGGCGTGTTGTTGCCGACCAGGTCCCAGTTGCCATCCACGGTATAGACCTTGATTGCGAAACCCCGAAGGTCGCGCTCGGCGTCGGCCGCTCCGCGCTCCCCGGCGACGTACGAGAAACGCACGAAACACTCGCTCTTCGCGCCCGGCTGCAAGGCCTTGGCCTTGGTGTAGCGGCTGATATCGCCGGTAATCTTGAGCGTACCGTAAGCGCCGGAACCCTTGGCATGGACGACGCGCTCGGGAATGCGCTCGCGGTTGAAGTTGGCGTGCTTCTCGAACAGTTGCCAGTCCTGCACCAGCAGCGGTCCGCGCGGGCCGGCGGTCAGCGAGTTCTGATTGTCTGCAACCGGTGCGCCACTCTCGGTGGTAAGTTTTTTTGGTTCATTCATTTGAGGACTCCTTGTCAATAAGCGGATTCCCTTAAATTTGATCAGACTGTCAGTTATCTCTAAGAGTTCTGGAACGGTGAGTTCTGAATCTGCTCGTAGAAGTTGCTGCGCTTGTAGTTGCGTATGAAGTAGGAGCAGATGTCTTCGTTGCACGAGCCCTCGGTCGTCTGAGTCTTACGCTCGAAACCCCCGAGAAAGGCCTTTGCAATATCCTGTTTGAAGTTGATGCGAGGATATTGATCAACGATCTTCTTTCTCAAGTCTTCCGGAAACTTCTCATAACCGATCCCGAGCACATCGAGTCCGACACCGTTGTACAGGAGCTCCACCTCGAGAGGCTTATAAGCTGCGATGCCGGGAGTGGTGTGTAGAGAGATTGCGTCCCAGGCCACTTGAATCCGCGTTGGCGGGACGTCGTGGTGCTCGAGGAACTGGCGAACGGCGTTGGCGCTATCCACTTCAAACCGGTCGTCAGCGCTGCTGAACTTCTTCAGTAGGCCGAGATCATGGAACGCCGCGCAGACGAACAGCAGTTCAGCATCGAACGGCTCTCCTGTCTGGCGTCCCAGCTCATTGGCCCAGAAGAAAACACGATGAGAGTGGTTGAAGAGCAGAGGCGTGCTGAACTGGTGGAGGAGCCCGGTTGCTTCTCGGGTCAGCTGAGTATCCGGAACTCCGGGCTGGGCTTTCTGGAACTTTGATGCTGGCGTAGGAACCGGCAAAACGATCTTCGGCCGCCGAAAGGTAGGTCTGCTGTCCGCTGTCTGTGCGTCGATGGGTTTCACCAAGTAGTTAGCTGAATCGCTCGTTGAATCGATGCCGTTCATAGTGTTGTCTCCTTTGACACTTTTTAACTCAGGCGTAGTCCGGACAACTTCTCTATGCGGGTCGAGCTTCGCTCCCCCCTCGCCTCCTCGGTCACATTCGCCTTGCCGAGACCTGGTGTTCTTTCAGATCCACTATTGAGAACTGCCTCGTAACCGAAGGACGGGCGGCTGTGTCCATTTCCAGAAACCAACGGAGCAGGATGTAGTAAGACACTCCAAAGCCGAGCAAGAAGAACAATCCCGTCAGAAAGAGTCCCATCGAGTGTAGACGGAAGGCCTCAAAAAACGGGACGAGAGCCGGCAGCACAAGCGCCGAAGCAATGACGGCCGTAAACATGCGGGTCGTGATCCATTGTTGCCCTGTTCCCATAACGCCTCCGGTTGAAGATTCATTGCTGATTTTCGTACGCCGTCCGGGGCGTGCCGTAGTCTCTCCACGGACTTGAGTCATGAAACCGCTTTCCTACGCCAATTCAACAGGCGTGAAGAGTGCGCGCGCAGGAGATGTGAAAAGTGACCGCTCAAGCGCGGAGCGTTCCGCGTTTGCCCCAGGCTAGTGTGGCGACGGGCGGTTCCTCAGAAATTGGCCCGAATGGCCCAGAGAAATTCCCTCTGCGAGCGGGGCACAAAATTGGGCACAGTCAGGAAGCGGCGATAAACGTTAGCGGCTCAAGTGCTTGATTTTATTGGTGGAGCTGACGCGGATCGAACGCGCGACCTCCTGAATGCCATTCAGGCGCTCTCCCAAACTGAGCTACAG
>JBAWCX010000558.1:0-11043 GCA_049590495.1 Binatus sp. (SeqCode) | reverse complement strand
TGCCAGCGCGCCAGCCGAGGCTGCCGCGCCGCACAAGGCGCCCAGGACGCCGTCCGGCGGCGACTCCAAGCTCGCGTCAAATCAGCCTCAACAAGGCGGTGCGTTTGGCGGCATGCAATTCGGGAACAGCAAGGCCCCTATCTACATAAAGTCCGAGTCGATGTCGCTCGACTACCAGAATCACTCCGTGCTGTGGACCGGAAGCGTCCACGCGACCCAAGCGGACGCGCAACTTACCAGCGACCAGTTGCGCGTGAATTATTTCGACAAGGATTTCAAACAGATGAAGGACATGGTCGCGGACGGGAACGTCCGGCTCAGCCAGGGTACGCGATGGGCGACCGGCAAGCACGGTGTCATGGATCAGACCAAACGCACGGTTGTGCTGACCGGCAGTCCGGTCGCGCACGACGGCAACGATCAGATCACCGGCTGCAAGATCACAGTGTTTCTAAATACCAGCCAGAGCGTGGTCGATTGCGCTCATGCGGTGCTGTTCCCTCATACGGACGAATCTCCGGGTGCGAGCGCGACGACCGGCGCTGCGACGGACTAGCAAACAATTCTTCGATGGCGCTTGAAGTAAAACTCGGACAGGATTTGCGGCTTCGCCAGCAGCTGGTGATGACGCCGCAGCTGCAGCAGGCGATTAAAATACTGCAGCTTTCGCTCCCCGAACTAGAAGCGATCGTTCAGTCGGAGCTCGAGCAGAACCCGATGCTCGAGCCGCTCGACCAGAGTCCCGCCGAAGCCGCTTCAGAATCCGAAATGTCCGATCCCGAAGCCGCCGCGCAGTCCGAGGGCGAACCGCTGCCGCCCGAGGCCGACGGCGCCAACGGCACGAATCCCGATGACGACTGGGAGACGGGGTCGCGCGAGGAAAAGCCCGCGCCCACCGTCGAGATCGAAGCGCGCGACGCCGCGCTGGAAATCAAGGAATTGAACAGTCTCGAAAAGCTCGACTGGCGCGAGTATCTCGAGACCTACTCGAACAACTGGCAGGAAAGCACGCCCACCGACAACGACGACGACCATCGCAGCGCGCTCGAAAACACTCCGCTGCGCCGAAGCTCGCTCGAAGACCACCTGATGTGGCAGCTGAGGATGTCGAACCTCACCGAAAACGATCAGCAGATCGGCGCGACCATCATCTACAATCTCAACGAAGACGGATACCTCGAGACTCCCATCGACGAGCTCGCGGCGCAGCTCGAAATCGCACCCGCGGAAGTCGAGCGCGTGCTCGCGCGCGTGCAGCGCTTCGATCCGCCCGGCGTCGCCGCGCGCGATCTTCGTGAATGTCTGCTCGCGCAGCTGCAGAACCTCGGGATGGAAGAATCGCTGGCGGCGCGAATCGTCAGCAATCATCTGGACTTGCTCGAGAAGCATCGCTACGCGGAAATCGCCAAGGTTCTCAGCGTGCCGGTCGAAACGGTTGGGCAGGCGGCCAAAATAATCTCGCTGCTCGAACCCAAGCCGGGACGCGACTACGGCGGCGAGGAGCCTACTTACGTAGTTCCCGACGTTTATATCCACAAGGTCGGCGAGGATTACGTCGTCACGCTCAATCGCGACGCGGTGCCGCGCCTGCGCCTGGCCGGCTATTACCAGCGCGTGCTTAACGACGTGGACGTTGCGCCCGAGACGCGCGAGTATCTCCAGGAGCGGCTGCGCTCGGCGCGCTGGCTGGTCAAATCGATCTACCAGCGCCAGCAGACGATCTTCAAAGTCGCCACCTCGATCGTGAAATTCCAGCGCGCGTTTTTCGATCACGGCATCAGCCTGCTGAGACCGCTGGTGCTCAAGGACGTCGCCGAAGATATCGGGATGCATGAATCCACGATCAGCCGCGCGACCGCCAACAAGTACGCGCACACTCCGCAGGGAATCTACGAGCTGAAGTTCTTCTTCACCTCGGGGGTCAAGGGCGCCGGCGGCGAAGACGTGAGCGCCGAGACTGTCAAGGAACAGATCCGCGGGATGGTGACCGGGGAGACTCCGCAGAATCCGCTGTCGGATCAGGCGATCGCCGAGATGCTGCGGGCCAAGCAGATCAATATCGCGCGGCGCACGGTCGCCAAGTATCGGCAGGCGATGGGAATCCCGCCGTCGGCAAATCGCAAACAGATCGGATAGCTCGGGGCGCAGAGGCAAGATGAGCAAAAGCGACAAGCAGGGCAAGCGCGGCCGGGCGACAATCCGAAAAGTGCGGCGTGCGGAGCGAATCGCCAACGCCCCGGTCACTGAAGTGACGGTGACCTTTCGACACGTCGAGCCAACCGATGCGATCCGTCTGTATGCGGAACGAAAATTCGCGCACGTCGGCAAATTGATCAAGCGGACCTGCCAGGCTCACCTGATTCTCACGGTTGACAAGTATCGGCAGCACGGTGAAGTTACTGTCAAATCCGGGCGCCTGTCGGTAAGCGCGCAGGAAGAAACCAAGGACCTGTACTCGGTGATCGATCTGCTCACGGACAAGGTCGGCCGCCAACTGAAGAAGCATCTGGAAAAGTTCAAAGCAAAGAAAGTCAGATCGCTTTCGACCGGCGAGGTCCTGAGCGCCAGCGAGGAAATCTGATTTACGGCGCTCTGTCGGCTGTGAGTCCCGAGACGACTAAATGAAAATTACCGATATCCTCAGCCCCGACATGGTCATTGCCGAATTGAAGGGCACCACCAAGCCGGACGTCCTGAATGAGTTAGCGAAAGCGCTGGCCGCCAAATACACGGAGATCAAACTCGCCGACCTGAACGCGGTGCTTGCGGAGCGCGAGCGGCTGGGCTCGACGGCGATCGGCGATGGAATCGCAATCCCGCACGGCAAGTTGCGCGGCGTGACGAAGATAATCGGCGCGTTCGGCCGCCATGCCGAGGGTGTCGATTTCGATTCCCTCGACGGCGGACCGTCGCAACTGTTTTTCGTGCTGGTCGCGCCCGAGGATTCCGCCAGCCTGCATCTGAAAGCTCTCGCGCGCGTGTCGCGATTGCTCAAGGAAGGATCTTTTCGAAGCCGCCTGCTCGCCGCCAAGGACAGCGCCGAGCTGTTTTCCCTGATCAAGGAAGAAGACAACAAGTACTGAGGCCCGATGAGCGCGCCTCAGCCACCTCGCCTGATAATCGTCACCGGTGTCTCAGGCTCAGGACGGGCGTCCGCGATGCGCGTGCTCGAGGATCTCGGTTTCTACTGCGTCGACAATCTCCCGGTTGCGCTGGCGCCCAACGTCGCGATGCTCGCCGCGGGGCGCGATCCCGCTCTCAAGGGCGTGGCGCTCGGAGTCGATCCGCGCGAACGCCTGTTCTTCCCGCAGTGGCCCCGCATCTTCGCCGAGCTCGACGCCGACGGAATCCATCCCGAAGTGATTTTTCTCGACGCCTCCGACGACGTGCTCGCGCGCCGCTACTCTGAGAGCCGCCGCCCGCATCCGATGGCTGCAAGCGGGATGACCGTCGCCGAGAGCATCAGGAGCGAGCGCCTCGCGCTGGCCGAGATGCGCGAGCGGGCCAATCGCGTCATCGACACGACCACGCTCACCGTCCACGAACTGCGCGAGGTGGTCACGGCGGCCGTGCTGGGCGCGGGCGCGGGCTCGCGGATGTCAGTGTCGATAGTTTCTTTTGGCTACAAGTACGGTTTGCCGGTTGGGATGGACGTCGTGCTCGACGTGCGGTTTATCCCGAATCCGTTTTTTGTTCCCGATTTGCGTCCGCTCACCGGCACTGACCCGCGCGTGCGCGAGTACGTGATGGCGCAGCCGGAGTCGCGGCGCTTTATCGACGAGGTCGGCAGCCTTCTCGATTTCCTGATTCCGCTCTATCAGCGCGAAGGAAAGAGCTACCTGACCGTCGGTCTCGGATGCACCGGCGGACGCCATCGCTCGCCGGTACTAGCGCGCGAGCTGATGAAACGCCTCGAAAGCACCGGCTTCGCCAGCAGCGTACGCGACAACGACATCGCGCGCTAACCGCTGCCGCTACTAGTTCATAATACTGCCGCAATCGACGTTCATCGTCTGACCGGTGATTCCCGCCGACGCGTCGAGCGCTAGGAATAGGGCGACGCGCGCGACTTCCTCTTCCGTGGCCATTCGATTCATCGCGGCCTGCGACAGGAACTGACCGCGAATCTGCTCGTACGGCTGGTTGAGCGCATCGGCCCGCGCGCGCATCACGCGTTCGATTCGTTCGCCCTCGATCGCGCCGGGGCAAATGCAGTTGCATCGGATGCCGCGCTGACCCCATTCGCCGGCAATCGTTTGCGTGAGGCCGATCATCGCCCACTTCGCCGCCGCGTACGGCGAGCGCATCGGGTAGCCACGGCGTCCCGCGCCCGACGAGATATTGATGACGTTGCCGGAGCGCTGCTTGTCCATCGCCGGCAGCACGGCGCGAGTCGCCAGCCACGTTCCGGTCAAGTCGATATCGATCGTCTCCTGCCATTCGGCGAGCGACATGTCGGTGATTCGCTTGGTCGGGCCCGAGATGCCCGCGTTGTTGACGAGAATGTCGATCTGGCCGAAGGCCTTCGTCGTCTCGGCGGCCATTTTTGCGCAGTCGGCTTCTTTGGAGACGTCGGCGGTCACGTGGATCGCGCGGGCGCCGAGCCGCTCGAGTTCACCGCAGGTCTGCTTCATCGGTTCGATCGAACGCGCCGCGATTACAATCTTTGCGCCGGCGGCGCCGTACTTCAGCGCGATCTGTTTGCCGATTCCGTAGCCGCCGCCGGTGACGATCGCAACTTTATCCGAAAGTTCATTCATCGAGATGCTTTCCTTAACGATTTCGGGAATTGATTACTGCGCCGACTTTAGTAGCATCGCGACTCGCCCACAACGCGCGCGCGAAGCCTTGTCTAACCGCGCTCCAGCCCAATATCATTGAAGGCTAATGTCCGCCGTCAATCCTATCGGAACGCAACCAGGCCAGCCGAGCGCGAACGGCTCGTGGCTGATGAACTTCCTGAAAATCGCGATCATCGCGATCCTGGTCGGCGGCTCGGTATGGCTGCTGATCGAGCACCGCCAATGGTTCACCGATCCCGCGTTGGTCAAAGCCCAGGTGATCCAATGGGGCGCGTGGGGTCCGGTCGTCTACATGCTGCTGTACGCGGTCGGGCCGTCGTTCCTGGTCCCCGGCGCCGTGATGACGATCGCGGGCGGACTCGCGTTTGGCACCAAATGGGGATCGGTGTACTCGCTCATCGGCGGCGACGTCGGCGCGCTAATCGCGTTTGCGGCAGGAAGATTTCTCGGCAGGTCGTTCGTCGAGCGCATTGTCGGCGAGCGATTCCATGCGATGCTGAACAGAATCGCGAAGCACGGCTTCCAGATAATCCTCTACCTGCGGATGGTGCCCGTCATTCCATACAACGCGCTGAATCTGCTGGCGGGCGCGTCACCGATCACGTTTCACGACTACTTCTGGGCGACGATGATCGGCATGATTCCCGGCACGATCCTGTTTGCCTTTCTGGGCGACGCGCTATGGCATCCGCTGTCGCCGAGGTTCTTCCTCGCGCTGTTGCTGATCGGCACGTCGGTCGGATGCGGTGAGATCTACCGGCGCTGGTCGCGCGTAAAAATCGACGAGTAGCACGACCGGCGAGACTCCCGGGCTGTCGGCGCTCGCTTAAATCGCATCAATGGAATCCAAGCATCATCACGATCCGGTAACGCTCGAAAACGCGGGCGCGGCGGAAATGTCGACCGTCGAGCGTCTCAAGCATGCGAGCGAGGGTTTGTTCTACGTCCAGTCGACGCACGAGAGCCGGCATACGATGCGCTCGGAGATCGACGCACTCAGCGCGCGCGAGGCCGAGACGATCAGCGAGCACGCCAAGGAAATCGCCAAGCATTTCGGCATCTACAAACAGCGCGAGCGCAACGAAAGCGGTAAGAAGGACGGAGACTTCATTTTCATGGTGCGCGTCAAGAATCCCGCAGGCGGCGAGCTCACGCCCGCGCAGTGGCTCGCGCTCGACGCGGCCGCCGACCGTTATGCCGACGGCAGTCTTCGCCTGACCGCGCGCCAGGGCATTCAATTTCACTACGTGCGCGGCCGCAATCTGCATTCGATCATTCGCGATATCAACGCGAGCCACCTCGACAACGGCTACCAGCTCACGACGCTCGGCGCGTGCGGCGACGTGAATCGCAATACGGTCGCGAGTCCGATCGACGATCTGGACGCCGAGCTGCCGCTCGATTCGCGTGAACTCGCGCACGCGGTGGCGCGCGAGATGGCGCCGCGCAGTTCGGCCTACTACCAGGTTTTTCTCGCCGATCAGAATGGTCAACAAATCGCGCCGCTGAACTCGGAGGAGCCGATCTACGGCGCGCAATACCTGCCGCGCAAGTTCAAAGTCGGCTTTGCGCATCCGCACGATAACAGTGTGGACCTGCTGACGCAGGACGTTGGCTTCCTCCCACGCGTCAAAGGCCGCGAGGTCGTTGGCTATGACTTGTACAGCGGCGGCGGGATGGGCGCGACGCACAACCAGGCCGCCACGATGCCGCTGCTGGGGCTCTACCTGGGCGTGGTGCAACGCGCGCACGTCGTGGAGACGGTGCGCGCAATCGCGACGATACAGCGCGAGCATGGCGAACGCCGAAACCGGCGCGCGGCGCGATGGAAATACACGATTCGCCGCATCGGAGTGGACGCGGTCAAGCAGACCTTGCGCGAACGCTTCGGTATCGCGCTCGAAGAAGCCGAACCCCTTCCGTTACCACCGGTGCGCGATCATCTGGGATGGCACAAGGAAGCCGGCGGCCGCGATCGTCTCTACGCAGGAATCATGATTCCCAACGGGCGAGTGCTCGACGAGGCGCCGGTTCGCTATCGCAGCGCCATCCGTCGCGTCGTTGCGGAGGTGAAGGAAGTTGGCGTGCGCATGACGCCCAACCAACACCTGTTATTGACGCACATTCCGGCCGCGCGTCGCGACTGGATCGAGCGGACGCTCGCCGATCACGGCGTCCTCTTCGATGGCGAAGTGCCGCCGATCAGGCGGCTCGCGATGGCGTGCCCGGCCAAACCGACCTGCGGTCTCGCGATGACGCATGCGGAGCGCGTGCTCCCGCGCTACCTGGCGGAGCTGGAGCATGAGGGCCTCGGCAAGGTTGACGTGATCATCAGGATGGCGGGATGCCCCAACAGTTGCTCGCGTCCGCCGACGGCGGAAATTGGGATCATAGGTTACGGCAAGAATGACTACGTCTTGACCGTAGGCGGCGCCCGCGACGGCAGCCGCCTCGGACGGCTGCTCTATCCGCGGCTCAGCGAGCGAGAATTGATCGAGGCGCTGAAGCACCTGGTGAGAGCGATCCGCGATCGCAATCCGCACGGCCTGCCGGCCGGCGACTACCTGGATCAGACGCTGGACGACGAGCTCAAAGCGCGTTAATCGAGAATCAAGCAGCCTTCAATCTTTTGACGCGGCGAAGGGCCGGGTTCTTTCGCGCGCGGTAGAGGTCGTACTGCTGCTGCATGTTGAGCCAACTCTCGGGCGTTGTGTCGAATGCGATAGCGAGCCGCAACGCCATCGAGGGGCTCAACTCCCGACCTACCGTTGAGCAGTTCCGACAGCGCTTTGCGCGTCACGCCGAGACTCCTGGCCGCGGCTGTAACAGAAACGCCAAGCGGCTGGAGGCACAGCTCGCGGATCACTTGGCCGGGATGCGGCGGATTGTGCATGGTCACGACAGATCGACCGGCAGCTCGAGGTAGTTCTTGAAGATGAAGTCGCGATGCTCGATCAGGATCGGCTTGAGCGCTGCGACGATGGCCGGCTCGGTGGTCGTGAACATCTCGCGAATCCGCTCCGGCATCGGGCATAGCTCGGGGGCGAGCGGTTTCATCATGTTGGAGAAGGTCGCCCAGTAGACGTCCATCGCAGAGAGCGAGTCGCCGATAAAGAATCGGCTGCCGCGAGCTTTCTGCTGCTCGAGCAGCGCTGCGAGCGCGGTCAGGCCCGACACGACTCGTTCGGTGGCGCGTTTGCCGATTTCCGGAGTGTAGCCGTATTTCTTTCCCAGGTATGCGGACACGCCTGCCGGGTCGCCGCCCGGTTTCGTGAGTTGCTCATGCACGCCGCGCAGCCGTTCGGTCCATCCGATGCCGTTCTCGCCGCATAGCTCGTTGCAGTAGCCGAACATCAGGATGCGATCCTCGAGGCGCTCCGGGATGAGGCGCGGCGTCGGCACCAGCCGCTCGGCGAGATAGAGCTGCTCGATCCACGTGGTGCGCGGACGCTCGTCGTTCCACGCAATGATTGGAAAACTATCTTGCGCGGTCCATTCCTGAAGGGTCTGAGTTGGCGAGCCGAAGACGTGGCTGACCCGCGCGTGCGGGAGTTGCTTGATATGCAGGATGCCCTTGAGCGCCTCACCCCACGGGCTGGGAATGTATGCAAGCGTGACGATTCGGAGTCCGCTAGCGCGGCGAGCCTGTTCGATATCGATTCTTTCCGGCTTCATGGTGGAACCTCAAATCGCGTTGAGATTGTACACGCGCCGCGGAACCCTCACCCAACCTCTTCAGTGAATCGACGGGCTAGGTCCCGGATTCCCAGCTTGCCAGGTATTTGCGCTGCTCGGCGGTCAGAGTGTCGATCTTGATACTCATCGCGGCGAGCTTCACTGCGGCTATTTCTTCTTCGATCTCGACCGGCACTTCGTGGACCTTTACCGCCAGCTGCGCGCCCTTCGCGGCCCACTCTGAGGCCATCGCCTGGGTTGCGAAGCTCATGTCCATCACCTGCGCGGGATGGCCTTCTGCGCATGCGAGGTTTACCAGGCGGCCCTCACCGAGCAGATACACGATGCGTCCGTTAGAGAGGTGGTAGGCGTCGATATTGCGCGTCACGTCACGATCTACTTTTTTAGCTGCGTCGTTCAGGTACGCGACGTCGATCTCGATATCGAAATGACCGGAGTTGCTGAGGAACGCGCCGTCTTTCATCAACGCGAAATGTGCGGACGTCAGAACGTGCTTGTCGCCGGTCGCGGTGATGAAAATATCGCCGACCTTCGCCGCCTCGACCATCTTCATCACGCGGAACCCGTCCATCGCGGCTTCCAGCGCTCGGATCGGATTGACTTCCGTGACGACTACGTCGGCGCCGAGGCCGCGCGCGCGTGATGCGATCCCGCGGCCGCAATAGCCGTAGCCCGCGACGACCACCACCGAGCCCGCGATCAGCACGCCGGTCGCGCGGATGATGCCGTCGAGCGTGGACTGTCCCGTGCCGTAGCGGTTGTCGAACAGATGCTTGGTCTGCGCATCGTTGACGGCGACGACCGGAATCCTGAGCGCGCCGTCTTTGGCCATCGCGCGCAACCGGATTACTCCTGTCGTCGTCTCCTCCATGCTGGCCTTCACGTCGTCGGCCTGGCTCGCGAACTCGGTGTGAAGCAGGCTGACGAGGTCGGCACCGTCGTCCATCGTTATAGTAGGACGGCGTTCGAGCACGGCGCGCAGATGGCTGTAGTAGGTGTCGCGATCTTCGCCGTGGATGGCAAAGGTGGGGATGCCGTATTGATCGACGAGCGCCGCCGCGACGTCATCCTGCGTCGAGAGCGGATTCGACGCGCACGCGAACACGTCGGCGCCGCCCGCCTTCAGAGTGCGGAGCAGGTTGGCGGTCTCGCAGGTGATATGCAGGCACGCGCCGAGGCGCTGGCCTTTGAGCGGCAGCTCCTTGGCGAATCGCTCGCGCAGGCGGCGCAGCACGGGCATCTGCTTGTCGGCCCATTCGATACGCTTGCGGCCGGCCTCGGCGAGTCCGAGGTCATGCACGTCGAAGTCGCGGCCGTTGCCGTTAGCGCGAGATTTAGGAATCGATTTGAGCTTTCTTGCCGTCGTGGCCATCGTGTTCGAACTCCGAATTTTTCTCTTTTTAGTGTCTACGGCCCGATCTGGTGAAGGATTCAGTAATTAGCCGCGACCGTTGAGGCCAAAGGCGTTGCGCAGAGTCTCCGCCATGTCGGTCTGCTCCCACGGGAACAGTCCGTCATGCGGATGGCGGCCGAAATGCCCGTAGGCTGCGGTCGGCTGATAGATCGGGCGCTTCAAATTCAGCGTCTTGATGATTCCGGCGGGCCGGAAATCGAACAGCTCGCGCAGGGTTGCGGAGAGTTTGTTCTCGGGCACGATGCCGGTGTCGAACGTATCGACGAGTAGCGAAACCGGCTCCGCGACACCGATCGCGTAGGCAACCTGGATTTCGCATTTGGTGGCGAGTCCCGCCGCGACGACATTCTTCGCCACGTGACGCGCCATGTAGCACGCCGAGCGATCAACCTTGCTCGGGTCCTTGCCCGAGAACGCGCCGCCGCCATGACGGCCATAGCCGCCGTAGGTATCGACGATGATCTTGCGGCCGGTCAGCCCGCAATCGCCATGAGGTCCGCCGATGATGAAGCTGCCGGTGGGATTGACGTGAAAGATCGTCGAGCGGGTCAGGTACTGCGCGGGAATGGTCTTCCTGATCAATTCCTCGATAATCGACTCGCGGATTTTTTCGTATTTGACGTCGGGCGAATGCTGGGTCGAGACGACGACCGCGGTCACTTCGGCCGGACGGCTGTCGACGTAGCGCACCGTGACCTGGCTCTTGGCGTCGGGCCGCAGAAAATCGAGCTGACGGCTTTTGCGGAGCTTGGTGAGATTTTCCATCAGCCGATGCGCCATCGCGATCGGCAGCGGCATCGTTTCGGGCGTCTCGTCGCATGCGAAGCCGAACATCAGGCCCTGATCGCCGGCGCCCTGTTCCTTGTGGAGGCCTTCGCCCTCGGTGACGCCCTGCGAGATGTCGGCAGACTGCGGCTCGATTGCGGTCAGCACGGCGCAACTGTTGCCGTCGAAGCCGACCTCGGTGCTGTTGTAGCCGATTTCGAGTGCGGTCTGCCGCGCGATTTTCACGTAATCCGGTTTCGCGCGGCTGGTAATCTCACCAGCGAGGACTATGAGGCCGGTCTTGGCGAGCGTCTCGAGGGCGACGCGCGAGTTGGGGTCCTCGGCCAGGAGCGCGTCGAGGACGGC
>JBAWCX010000557.1:0-11179 GCA_049590495.1 Binatus sp. (SeqCode) | reverse complement strand
AATCGGCGGCTAGCGCTTAGATTGGTACGGTCGCCCGCCTCCGGTTCCCCTTCCCGCGCGGGAAGGGGTTAGGTTCTTAAGGGTCAGCAGGACGATCGACAGAAGTCGCCCCGAACCAACAGTTTGCAGCCTGGGCCGGACGCAAAGAGACTGACGGGGGCCTTCCTTCGACTTCTCTCTCAACTGGGACAGAATAAGACTATGGGCCAACAGGGTTGAAATACTTCTTCAACACCCCGATAAGGAACATTCAATGAAATCTGGTTTATCGAGATTCATGCCTCGCGGCTTGTTGGAATGCGGACTTCCGCTCATCGCGATCATCGCCGTGGGATGCGCCAGCGCTTCCATCAGCTCGCAGAAAAGTTCCGAGCCGATCCGCGCTTCTCGGCCGCAAAGAATCTACGTGCGGAATTTTGCGGTCGTCGCCGAAGACGTCAAAGAGAGTCACGGCCTCATCTCAAAAGGCGAACGCGAGTTCTCCAGCACTCCCGAAGAGCAGCGTCAGATGGAGATTGGACACGCCGCCGCCACGGAACTGTCCGCTCGGCTTTCCAAGGATCTACGAGAACTCGGATTCACCGTCGACACGCAGACTGGCCAGATCCCGGCGGGCGACGTGCTCCTGATCGAAGGCCAATTCGTCAAAGTAGATGAAGGCGCGGCGGGCCGCCGCGTGATGATCGGCTTCGGCGCGGGGCAATCGACCCTCGACTGCCAGGTGCAGGTCTATCGAATCGCGGGCGGCGATCGCCAGAAGCTGATGGATTTCACCACCCACGCCGATAGCGGCAAATTGCCGGGCACTGCCCTCGTGATGGGAGCTGGCGCGGCAGCAACCGGAGGAGTGACGGTCGCGGGCGCGGCGGCGTCCGGTGGCGTTGCGGGAGGCAAGATATATTTAGGGCGCGTCGACTATCTGGCCGACAAGACTGCCGATCAGGCAAATGCCCACCTCTCGCAGTATTTTGCGAAACAAGGTTGGATCAGCGCCGACAAAGCGCAATCTCAGGAGACCAACCTCGCAGGCAAACCTCACGAAACCGGCGATTAGAGCGAGACCCGCGATCGCGATGTCGGGACAGCCTCCCTAGGCGTGCCTAAGCCGCCGCGTGAGGCCTTCGCAAGCGTTTGTGCTTGCCTCGGCTTCGGCGCCTGGGAACTCGATAGGCAACTCTTTCTAGCAACATCAACGCTTGATCTCCGCAGCGCAGCGTGGCTGTGACGAGCTGTCTCGTGGATCGACCGTTAAAAGAGTGGTGGATGAACGCGATTCTACAACCGTTGAAGAGACTCAGTTTCTTTACCAGGTGATTCTTCCATGCAAATCGCAGCGTCTGCTCGCTCAGAATCTTCACGAGTTGGCCGAGAGAGAGACCGAAATCGACCAACAACGATGCGGGAGACACGATTCGTCTGGCGTCCCTGGCTCGTTCTGGATCAGCTCGCGGACTAGATCGAAGCGTTGCGATATAATCCGCCTTCAAAAGCTCGCGTTCGCAGAGTTGGCTGATGACTTCGGTGACCTTAAATTCGACCAACTGACACATGAATAAAAGCTGGTACTCGCGCCACAATCCCTCACCTCCTGCAGAATAGTACGACTCTGCGGCTTCTGGGCTACGCTCCGCGCGTCTACGCAGAAACTCGGCGATCTTCTGGTCCGCCTCGTTCCACGACGAAGACTCGAGGACGAAGTTTGGTCCGAAAGCGTAGCGCTCGAAACCGTGAGCGGAGGCAACAAGACCACGCGGGTCGCGTGCATTCTTCATGCTTGAGAAGCTCCCAAGAGCGTTTATTCCAAGACTAGAGTCCTATAGAACCCTGCGCAACGTGACCGTCGCCTTAAGTCTTGCGGCGTAAGACTTCCATTGCGGTCATGCGGACACTTCGACTGGCTCGCGAAGTGACCGATCGGCTATGGTCGATTGGGACCGGTAAACAGGGAAGCCGATGCGCTACGTTTCGACGAACCGATCTGCCACCAGAGCCGCTATACTTCGGGCTTTCGTGGAACAGAAACGTGGGTGGCCGTCTACCACCTTGCAGAGGCTAGCGGACGAGATTCTCGAGACGGTACCGGAACTGGTCGACGATCCAGAAGAATGGAACTGGAGCGTTCATGTCAGCACGTCTAACCGCAAACGCTTCAGAGTCATCTACAAAGCGAACAAACGAGGTGCCGAGAGAAGGTTCAACCGGGTTCACGAACTCGCGGATAGCTGATGCATCCGTATGGTTACCGAAGAACAGATGCGGGCGGCGCATATTGGCCCTCTGCCGGTGCATAACGCTCCGATCCAGTTGACCGATTACAACGCGGAGTGGCCTGCGCTCTTTGCGCGCGAGGCGAAGCGAGTTCGGGCGACGCTTGGCGAGCGCGTCCTGATGCTCGAGCACGCCGGTTCGACTTCGGTGCCGGGGCTCGCCGCCAAGCCCATCATCGACATGCTCCTTGCAGTCGCGGATTCCGCTGACGAGCCGGCGTACGTACCCGCAATGGAATCCGCGGGATACGTGCTCCGCGTCCGCGAGCCGGAATGGCGTCAGCATCGGCTGTTCAAAGGCCCCGACACGGACATTAATCTTCACGTGTACTCGTTCGGATGTCCCGAGATGGACAAGATGCTGATGTTCCGCGACTGGCTGCGCAGCAACGACGCGGACCGCGAGCTATACGAGCGGACCAAGCGCGAACTGGCGAAGCAAACCTGGAAGTACGTGCAGAACTACGCCGACGCCAAGACGACGGTCGTCGAGGAAATCGTCGCTCGCGCCCAAGCCGACCGCGCCCGCTCTTGAAAGCCGATCAGCGTTTCTTCGCCAAACAGGAAGATTGAAATCGCGCGGCCGTCTATCGAGCTGCGTCGGCGTCGAGTGCGCGGCGGTGCCGGCGCCAGAGCGCGACTAACGGCAGCAGCAGGAGATAAACGTATCCCGCCCAGCCGGAATGGCCGAGCTTCATCACGGATGCGACCAGCATCGAGAGCAGTCCTACCCCGCCGTTCAGGATTTGCGCGACCACGGAGGTCTTGGTGTGTGCGATCTCGAACGTGCTCAAGCCAAGGGCCTCGCGAATCCGGTAGGCATGCCAATACATCGCAGCGAAAACAAAATAGATCGCGGCGATGCCCGCCCCGAAGATGATAAAAAGGCCGCGCACGTCACCCCACATCATCACCTGCAAGCCACCCGCACTGCCGATTTGATTGCTCACTCCAGTTAGCGGGTTAATCCAGATATTGACCAGAAACACACTGAAGAGAAACTTCAGCGGGTAAACATAAAAGAGCACCAGGAACAAAAGCAGGGTGTTGATTACTATGGTGGTGAGGTCGTCGAGCCCATAGTAGCGGAAAAAATAGTAGTGCCGCACCCACACGTACATCAGCGCCGCGAAGGTGAACGCGAAAGCCGGGAAGCCACGCATCGTGTCGGTGAGCTCTGCATAGGTATGAGGAGCTCGCAGCGAGACGACCAGCAAGGTGAGCGCAAAACCGAACACCACGTCGCTGACGGCCTCGATCCGATTCATTTCCTTGCCACGAAGCTGGAACTGCAACCGCTTCTCCGGCGTCTCGGATGCAACTGCCATAGCGCGTCGCTGTGTTTAGCGTTCTTCGCCGAACAGGAAGATTGAGATCGCGATCATCGCGAACATGAAATTTGGAATCCATGCGGCTATTGGCGGGGGCAGCAGACCCGAACGGCCCAGCGCTGACGTGATTCCGAGCGCGGTCCAGTAGGCGAAGCCGATTACGATCGCGAGTCCGAAGCTGCGCCCGAGGCTCAGGTTGCGCGGCAGCGGATCGAGGCTGAGCGCCATCCCGAGCGCGGTCATTATCAGGCACGCCAGCGGCATCGCGTACTTAAGATCGCGATCGACCACGTAGCCGCCCGGGTCGAGTCCCTTGCTGCGCAGATCCGCGATGTAGCGGTCGAGCTCCCACAGGCTGAACTCCTCCGGGTCGAAGCGCAGCAGGCCGAAGTCGGCGGGCGTCAGTTCGAGATCGAGTTGCGTGACGCCAGTTTTAGTCACCGTACCGCCGTCCGCGACCTGGAACGAATTCAGCCCGAGCTCGACCCAATCGTGCCCGTTCCATCGCGCGCTCGACGCATGCTCGAGCTCCCGGAGTCCGAAGTTGCCATCGAGCTGGTAGTGCGTGATGCCGGTGAGCAGCTGCTTTCCTTTGTCGAAGCTGTCGACCGAGACGAATCCGTCGCGCACGCGCACCCAGATGCGCCGGTTGGCGAAGACCGCCTTGAGCTGACGCTTCTTGAGTTCCACCGAGTAGATGTATTTCGACGCGCGCGTCGCCGCGGGAACCACCGTTTCGCTGATGACAAAATCAAAACCGGAAATCAATATCGCGACCAGCAGCACCGGCACCGCCATCTCGAGCCGGCTGATGCCGAGTTGCTGGCAGGCCAGCACCTCTCCCGATCG
Organism: Binatus sp. (SeqCode); assembly: GCA_049590495.1. Taxonomy (GTDB): domain Bacteria; phylum Desulfobacterota; class Binatia; order Binatales; family Binataceae; genus Binatus. The sequence continues at coordinate 6,732 of JBAWCX010000557.1, read as the reverse complement.
ATTGAGCAGCGCGAAGCCGAGCAGCACGCCGGCCAGGCACGCCACCGGCAGGACCTGCGAAACTATCAGGGGAAGTTTGAGCGCGAAGTACTCGAGGCCCAACAGTCCCAGGCCGCCGTAGCGGATCAGATCGTCGAATCGATCGAACATGTCGCCGAGCAGGTACGCCGCCGTGAAGGCCGCCAGGCAAACCATGAACGGGCCGAAGAACTGTCCCGCGATAAAGCGGTCCATCACGGGCGACAGGCGCGGCCGAAGTCTCATGCGGCCTGCCTGCTGCGTTCGTAGCGCTCGACGAGATCCCAGATGATGTCGCCGGGGCCGCGGCCCTGGTCGCCCTTGTCGGACGCGGCGCGATAGAAAAACCAGAACGCCAGCGCCATGAACACGACGTCCGGGATGCTCATCGCGACCCACGAGTCGAGCTTGCCGCGCTGCGCGAGCGTCTCGCCCACGCGCATCAGCGAGTAGTAGAGAAAGAACAGCGCCACGCTGACGCCGAAGCGCTCCGAATGGCCGCCGCGCGCCGGTTTGAGTCCGAGCGAGATGCCGAGTAGCGCGAACAGCATCGTCGCGAACGGGACGGTGAACTTGCTCGCCATCTCCGTCTCGGCCGCGTAGTCGGGTTTGCCCTTGGCGCGCGCCGCCTTGATATCGGCGCGCAGCGCCCCGTAGGTCATTTCGCCCGGGTCCTGGTCGGTGAGGCCGAGTGTCCCTTCAGAGTTCACGCTCAGATCGTAGATCTTGAAGCTGGTGACGTGAGTCGCGTTGTCGGCGGGCTCGACACCGAAGATCGAACCGTCGAACAGCCGCAGCGTGACCGACTTGTTCTTCGGGTCGGGCAGCATCATCCCGTGCTTGGCGATTATCGTGTTCTGGTTATGCGGATCGCGCGCGTCGGAGATCATGACGCCCGACAAACTGGAATCGGTGTCGGACATCTCGTCGACGTAGACGACCAGGCCCGGGAAATTGCTGTTGAAGATTTTTTCCTTCAGCCCGGCGCTGGTGCGGGTCTGGCTGAGTTCGTAGAGTTTGTTTTGCAGATTGGAATTGGCCCACGGCCGCAGCGAGAAAGCGAAGTAACTCGAAATCGCGTACACGCCCAGCGCCACCATCATCACCGGCACGGCCAGACGATACAGGCTGACGCCGCAGGCGCGCGCCGCAGTCATCTCCTGGTCGCTCGACATCCGCCCGAATCCCATCAGCACGCCGAGCAGCACCGCCATCGGAAACGTGAGCTCCAGGAAGGCCGGCATGATGTACCCGATGATCCCGACCACTTCGCCGAGGCTGACGCCGTGATTGACGACCATGTCCATCAGCTTGAGCAACTTGCCGGTGACCAGCGCGAAGGTCAGCAGGCCGACGTCGACGGCGAATGGCGCCAGCACTTCGCGCGCGACGTAGCGGTCGATAATTGCAAAGCCTGGAATTGCGAGTCTCATCGGTTGGTGGCGCAAAGTATCGCAAACAAGTTTAGACATCCCGCCGCGCGATTGAAACGTCCACTCTCCTCGGGACTGGTTCTGCATCACGCGATTGTTCCCCTTCCCTCGAGGGAAGGGGTTAGGGGTTAGGTTGCCGAGTCGGCGCGCGCTACTTGCGCGGCGCTCTGATACTATCGCTCACGATGAGAGACTTTCGCGACAAGGACCGCAATCCGCGCTTCAACCGCAATGCACCGCGTCCGCCGCGCCGTAACTCGCCCGCGTCGCCTGCCAAACCGGCGGCTGCGCCGGCCGTGCCCCGCGATTATCGACGTCTCGATGCGGACGCGCGCGAGCCTCGGCGCGCGAGCGGCAACGATCGCGAAATCGTCTACGGCGTCGAGCCGATTCGCGAACTGATTGCGGCGGCGCCCGCCTCGATTCGAGTGCTCTACGTAAAGTCCGGCGACGAGCGGCGTTTCGCAGCCGAGATCGATCTGGTCAGAACCGGCGGCGGCCGCGTCGAGTTTGCCGACGACGCCGGCCTGGAGCGGCTCGCGGGCCCCGCTGCGCGCCACCAGGGGATTGCGGCCCTGATGCGTGAGTACGAGTACACGCCGCTCGAAGAAATTCTCGCCGGGCAACCCGACCCTCTTGTATTGGTGGACGGCGTCACCGACCCGCGCAACCTGGGCGCCCTGATGCGCTCGGCGGAAGGCGCCGGCGTCGGCGCGATCGTCATCGCGAAGGACCGCACCGCGGCCATCACGCCCGCGGCGGTCAAGTCGTCGGCCGGTGCGTGGATACATCTGAAGATCGCGCGATGCGGCAACGTCGCGCGCACTATCGAACAGCTCAAGGAGGCGGGCTACTGGACGGCTGCCCTGGCGCCCGGCGGCGACACGTCGATCTACGCGCTCGACACCTCGCGCAAGCTCGCGATCATCGTAGGCTCCGAGGGACGCGGCGTTCGCGACATCGTGAAAAAGGGCGCGGACTTCGTCGTCGACATCCCGATGCGCGGTAAAGTCGGCTCGCTCAACGTGTCGGTCGCCGCCGCGGTCGCGCTGTTCGAAATCGCACGCCGCCGCGCCGCCGCGAAGAATTCAGGCTAGTGGCGTGTGCCCTCGAGCCGTCCGCGACTTCTTCTTCGCGGATTTTTTGGCCCCCGGCTGGGGGCGCGCCGGTTTGCCGTCGTTGAAGCCGGGATACTTACGCTCGATCGCATTCTTGATCGTGCTCATCCAGCTGGACTCGTACTGGCTGGCTATTTTTCTCATCCCGCCGACCTGCTGACTGGCCTCCTTCATCTGCGCTTTGAGCGCTACCGCTCCCTTGACGAGATGCGGATGCATCGCGTGCGCGTTGAGGTCCGACAGCGTCTTGGCGATCAGCTTCAGCTCATCTTTGATACGGTCCGCGTAAACGCGAGCCCATTCGAGGTCCATCAGAGTGCTACTGGACGGTTTGGCTTTCGGCATGAGGATCACTTTCACGGATTTTCCCCCGCGCCTGCAAGATTTGGTTTGTCACTTCGGGAACATCGAGACGCAGTTTTCCGAACCGCGATTGTAGAGTTTACTGGCGGCGCTCGGACCGCTCTCGCTCCGCCGTGAGGTCCGCGTGTTGCGTGGCGAATCGGCCCCGCAGAATGCAAGAAGCAGACCCCCCGAACCCCGTTTAGCTTGACAGTCGATACCGCGGCGAATAGCTTTTCTTCCTTAACGTCGTTTGCCGATGTAGCTCAACGGTAGAGCACCTGATTTGTAATCAGGTGGTTGCGAGTTCGATTCTCGCCATCGGCTTGGTCGGCACGATAGCCTTGGGAGGAGAGGTTCCCGAGTGGCCAAAGGGAGCAGACTGTAAATCTGCCGGCTTATGCCTACGGAGGTTCGAATCCTCCCCTCTCCACCAGTATAATGATGAGTTCGACGGAGAGAGCGGGAATAGCTCAGTTGGTAGAGCGCGAGCCTTCCAAGCTCGGGGTCGCGGGTTCGAGTCCCGTTTCCCGCTCCACATTTTCTGCGACGGCAAGAGGCAACGAGTTTTGTGGATCGTTTTTCACTGAAAAATTCCGGTTGAGCGGTTTGCGGATGCCCATGTAGCTCAGTCGGTAGAGCACTTCCTTGGTAAGGAAGAGGTCACGGGTTCGAATCCCGTCGTGGGCTTTCCAGATTTGCGCGGGCTAGATGAGCGAGAAATTTTTCGAGGCGATATATAATGAGAGACCTGATTTCACTTTCGTGCGACACCTGCAAATCGCGTAACTACACGACCACCAAGAACAAGAAGACGCAGACCGACAAGTTTTCGATCAAGAAATTCTGTCCGCGGTGCCGGTCGCACACCGTACACAAAGAAGGCAAAGTTACTTGATTGGTAGAGGCGCTGGCAGAATTGTTATAGACGCTGGCAGGTCAGCAGCCCGCGTAGACACTGAAAAAAGGGTCAGTAGCTCTAATTGGCAGAGCATCGGACTCCAAATCCGAGGGTTCCAGGTTCGAATCCTGGCTGGCCCGCCAGACATTAGGCGAATTAATCACGTGGTCCTTGATTTAGGCACGAAAAATGAATAGTCTGAAAAGTTACTTCAATCAGGGCGTAAGTTTCGTCTCGGAAGCATGGACGGAACTGTCCAAGGTCCATTACCCCTCGCCCAAGGAGACCATGCAGGCGACCGTTGTGGTTGTCGGCCTCGCGTTTGTGATGGCTTTGTGGCTCGGAGTGATCGATTTTTTCGCGGTTCGCGGCGTGCAGATGCTGCTCCGCTAGAGATTAATGACGGACGCAACTGCGCTTTCTAATGAAGACGCGCTGATTCAAATGACTGAACCGACGACCGAAACCGCCAAGCCCGCGATGAAATGGTATATCGTCCATACCTACTCGGGCTACGAGCACAAGGCCAAGGCCGCGCTCGAGGAGCGGGTCCGCTCGCTTCACAAGGAAGACAAAATCGGCAAGGTGCTGGTGCCGATCGAGCGCGTGCAGGAACTCGGCAAGGGCGGCGCGCGCAAGGTTTCCAGCCGCAAATTTTTCCCCGGCTACATATTCGTGCAGATGGTGCTCGACGACGAGACCTGGCACGTAATCAAGGACACGCCGAAAATCACCGGTTTCGTCGGGCATTCCACCAACCCGCCCGAAGTTCCGATTTCCGAAGTGGCGGAGATCGAGCAGCAGATGGAAGAGGGCGCGCTGCGCCCCAAGCCCAAGGTGCTGTTCGAAGTCGGCGAGGCCATCAAGGTCGTCGACGGCCCCTTTCAGGACTTCAACGGCACCGTCGAGGAAGTCAAGCCGGAAAAGGGCAAGGTGCGCGTTCTCATTTCGATTTTCGGCCGTGCAACTCCGGTCGAGCTGGACTTTGTGCAGGTAGAGAAGGCCTGAAAACGACAACGATCGATTCGCCGGATGCGCGCGGCTCCGATGCGCGCGGGCGGCGTTCGCGACTTGAGCAACCAGGAACGGATTTAAAGTGGCTAAGAAGGTAGTCGGATCGATCAAGCTGCAGATTCCGGCCGGCGCGGCGAATCCGTCGCCGCCGGTGGGACCGGCGCTCGGCCAGCGCGGCGTCAATATCATGGAGTTCTGCAAGGCCTTCAATGCCCAGACGCAGAACATGCAGGGCCTGGTCATCCCGGTCGTCGTCACCGTCTACGCCGACCGCTCGTTCACCTTCATCACCAAGAGCCCGCCCGCGTCGATTCTGCTGCTCCGCGCGGCAGGCGTCGAAAAAGGCTCGCCGATGCCCAACAAGAACAAGGTCGGCAAGGTCACGCGCGCGCAGGTCGAGGAAATCGCCAAGACCAAGCTCAAGGACCTGACCGCGGCCGACCTCGCCGCCGCCGTCAACACGGTCGCGGGGACCGCGCGCAGCAAGGGAATCGAAGTTTCGGATTAAGTAGGATCTGAAAAAAATGGCAGGCAAGAAATACAAGGAAGCGCTCAAGAAGATCGATCGTGAAAAGCGCTACACGCTCGAAGAGGCCGTCAAGCTGGTCATCGACAACAAGGTCGCGAAGTTCGACGAGACCGTCGAGATTGCAGTGCGGCTCGGCGTCGATCCGCGCCAGGCCGACCAGAACGTTCGCGGCACAATCGTACTGCCGCACGGCACCGGCGCGGTGGCACGCGTGCTGGTAGTCGCCAAGGGCGAGAAAGAGCGTGAGGCGCGCGAGGCGGGCGCGGATTTCGTCGGCGGCGACGACATCATCAAGAAAATCCAGGAAGAGAACTGGCTCGACTTCGACCGCGTCATCGCCACGCCGGACATGATGGGTCAGGTCGGACGGATCGGCAAAATCCTCGGACCGCGCGGCCTGATGCCCAATCCCAAGGTCGGCACCGTGACCTTCGACGTCGCCAAAGCCGTCGCCGAGATCAAGGCCGGCAAGGTTGACTACCGCGTCGACAAGGCGGGCGTCGTGCATGCGCGCGTAGGCAAGCTGAGTTTCGGCGAGTCGAAGCTGCTCGACAATGTGCGCGCGATTCTCGGCGCGATCGTTCGCTCCAAGCCGGCCAGCGCCAAGGGCAATTACGTTCGCAGCGTCGCGCTGTCCTCGACGATGGGCCCGGGAGTGCGCGTCGATACGGCGCAGGCGGCGCCCAAGGCGCTCGCGGCGGCCGCGTAACATAACGCGTTATTAACGCGTAACTAGGATTAAGGGTTTTTCGTTCGTCGGAGCTGGATCGGTATAATGAAGAAGTCAGAGAAAACCGCGCTGGTTGAAGATCTCACGAGCAGTTTCGGCCGCGCCAGTATCGCGCTGGTCTCCGAGTACCGCGGCATGACCGCCGCCGAATCGACCGAGATGCGCAAGCGGCTGCGCGCCGTGCGCGGCGAGATGCGCATCGCGAAGAACACTCTCGTGCGCCACGCGATCAAGGGCACCAAGTTCGAAGCGCTCGACAGCAACCTCGGCGGGCAGGTCGGCCTGATCCTCAGTTACGAGGATCCAGTCGTACTGGCCAAGACCTTCACGTCGTTTGGGCCGCTGGGCGACAAGCTCAAGCTGCGCGGCGCGGTGCTCGACGGCAAGGCGCTGACGCCCGCCGAAGTCCAGGCGCTCGCGACGTTGCCGTCGCGCGAGGTGATTTATGCCCAGTTGCTCGGCCTGCTCAATGCGCCGGCGACACAATTAGTCCGCCTGCTCAACGAGCCCGGCTCGTTGAGCAGGCGGACTAATTGTGTCGCCGGCGCATTGAGCAACCCGAGCAACTGGCCGAAAATCACTTCCCGCGACGGCAGTTTCGACAGCGCCTCGACTTCGGCCGGGGTCAGCGCCTTGCCGTCGAGCAC
>JBAWCX010000556.1:0-2198 GCA_049590495.1 Binatus sp. (SeqCode) | reverse complement strand
AAGCGGGGCTCCTCGCCCCGCGCCCTCGGCAGGGGTGACCCCTGCACCCGGTATTAAGAAAGAGAAAGATGCGGGCTGACGCCCTGTTCGGAGGTTTTTGGCGCGAGGACGCGAAGCGGGCTCGTGTCCAGGCGGCGCAGATACACCTGGAGCGTTCTCCCCGAAAATAGTTCTAACAGGCCGTAAGGCCGCATCTTCTCTTTTCCTCCACTGGGTGCAGGGGTCACCCCTGCCGGGGTGCGGGGCGCGCAGCCCCGCGTTTAATTCTGGCGAATTGCGGGGGTGGTGCGGGCAGGATATTCTTTCTTTAGATGCCAATTTTTGAGTACGAATGCGCGCGATGTGGGCTGGTCAGCTCGCACGTCGTGATGGGTTCGTCGGGGCGCCGCGAGCGTCGCGGATGTCCCGAGTGCGGGTCGGCGCGGCTGCGGCGCGTGATGTCGTCGTTCGCGATGGTCGAGAGCGAGGCGTCGCGGCTTGCGAGTTTCGACGCGTCGAAGCCACGCGACGATTCTTACTATCGCGACTCGCGCAACGTTGGATTGTGGGCGAAGAAGCGGGCCAAGGAGATGGGCGTCGATCTCGGGTCGAAATTCGAGGCGACGGTCGAGAAAGCACGCAGCGGCAAGCTGATCAAAGAGATGACCTGAGGCGGGACTATGGCAGAAGATCACAAGGACCGGCTGGGCGGCAAGCTGCACGACGCCGAGAAGGCGCGCGAAGATCAGTGGGCGCGGCAGCGCGATGAAGAGCTGATAGAGAAGATGCGCGAGCGCCTGCACCATCACGTGTGTCCGAAATGCAAGCAGGTTCTGGTCGCGCAGACCGAGAACGGCGTCCACGTGCACGCCTGCCCGAATGGACATGGCGCGTGGCTGGACGAGCCGGCGCTCAAGGCGCTACTAAAGGAGCGCAAATAGGGTTAGCCGCAGGGCGTTTTTAAATTAAGCTCGGCTTAAGCAAAACTGGCCATAGATGAAGCGATCCTTCTTGACAGCTTAGTCCAGTCCAACTAATGAGGACTCGGTAACATCGCATGTATCTTAATTTTGGCGTGCCGCTGGCCCTGACGATCATCGGGATCGGCTTCGTGGCGCTGATGTTCGGCCTGCAGAAGCTGCTGGCACCGCAAAATCCGTACGATCGAAAGCTGATTCCCTACGAATGCGGCGAGCCGCCGACCGGCCGCGAGTGGATCAATTTCAACGTCCGCTTCTACCTGATTGCGTTGATCTTCGTGGTGTTCGAGGTCGAAGTCGCGTTCGTCTACCCGATAGCCGCCGTTTACCTGGACTGGGTGCGCTCGGGACGGCGTCTTTACGCGCTCAGCGAGATTTTAATTTTTCTGCTGATACTGTTCGTCGGCCTGGTTTACGTTTGGGTCAAGCACGACCTGGAATGGATTAAGAAGGTACCGGTCGAAGACTGAGGTTTGTCTTTATGCCCCTGTTGAACACGCTTCCGGATTACGTTTTGACCACCAAGACGGACGAGCTTCTGAACTGGATGCGCAAATCGAGCATCTGGTACATGCTGTTCGGTCTGGCTTGCTGCGCGATCGAGCTGATGCATACGGGCGGCCCGCGCGCTGACATCGATCGTTTCGGTGCGACGCCGCGCGCGTCGGCGCGCCAGTCGGACCTGATGATCGTGGCGGGCACGCTGACGCTCAAAATGGCGCTCAGGACACGGCTGCTCTACGATCAGATGCCTGACCCGAAGTACGTCATCTCGATGGGTTCGTGCGCGAGCTGCGGCGGACTGTTCCAGTTGGCCTACTCGGTTTGCGACGGCGTCGACAAGATCCTGCCGGTCGATGTGTACGTTCCCGGATGCCCGCCGCGTCCCGAGGCGCTGACCGAGGGCCTGCTCAAGCTGCAGGAAAAGATGATGACCGAGCGCTGGCTGGTGCGCTCGCCCAACGGCAACGGCAAGCAGGTGGCCGCAGCCTGAGCAGATGGAGTCGCTTCAAATACTCGAACGGGTCAAGAGCAAGTTCGGCGATCGCGTGCTGGAAATTTCAGAGAAGAAGCCCGATCCGTTCGCGGTGATCGATCCGAAGTCGGTGGTCGAGGTCGGGCGCTTCATGAAGGAAGACGCCGAGCTCGCGATGGACTGCCTCTCCAACGAGACCGGCGTCGATTACAAGGACCGCATCGAGGTGGTCTATCACCTGTTCTCATACTCGAAGCGGCACA
>JBAWCX010000555.1:0-8223 GCA_049590495.1 Binatus sp. (SeqCode) | reverse complement strand
CTCGGAGGCCATGGCAGCCAGATCGAGTTCATCCTGCTGCGGACCGCGGCGGCAATCGACGAGAATCGCGATGGCGGCGAGATTGACGCGGCCGTGGATGTACTCATGCATCATCGACGCGATTTTGGCGGCGTCCTCGTGGCTCATCTTCGCGTAGCCGAAGCCGGGCAGGTCGCACAGCGCGAGCGTGTCGTTGACGGCGAAAAAGTTGAGGCATCGCGTGCGCCCCGGTGTCTTGCTGGTGCGCGCGAGGCCTTTAACTCCGGCTAGCGCGTTGAGCAGCGAACTTTTGCCGACGTTCGAACGGCCGGCGAGGGCGACCTCGGCGCGCTTCCATCGCGGGCATCCGTCGAGTGCAAATGCTGACGTTACGAATTCCGCGGTGAAGGGAATCATCAGCCGTCGAGCTCGATGCGCGGCGGTATGACTGCCGTCGCTTGCGAATCGAGGCGGGCCAGTTCTGCCGTGAGCGCGCTTCGAAACTCGCGCAGCTTGATGCCGCGATGACGGTCGGGATACGGCGCGAGGAATTTCAGCGCGGCGCGCAGATGCAATCGCGCGCTCGACAGCTCCCCGTCGCCGAGCTTGTGATTGGCGACCGAGGCGCGCAGCAGCCCGAGGTAGAAATCCCAATCGGCGGTATCGTCCTCGAGCAGGTTCATCGCGTCTTCCATCGCTTCATGCGCTTCGAAAAATTCGCCGCGATTGAACAGCTCGACGCCGAGTGCGAGTTGCGCGTCGATTTCGTTCATCGTGATGACTCGCGCGCGAACGGCGATCGCCACTCAAGGATCTTCGTCGTTGTCAGCATCGTCGGCGGTCTTGATGTTGAGTTGGCGCTTCAAAGTTTCGAGCTGCGCGACGAAGATGCCGCGAATGACCTGCTTGATGACGCCGTCGGGGACGGGAAGCGACTGCAGCATATGGGTATTCTGATGGTAGTCGATAAACGTGCTCGCGCCTTCATCGCTGAGCTGGTAGACGGCCTGCGTATCGAACATCGGATTGTTGACGGTGTTGTAGACGATCTTTTTCTCGTCGGGCAGGTACTCGAAGGCGAGCTCGGTGGTGACGGATTGTCCGCCCGGTCCCGCGATATCCATGTCGACGGTCTTTTTATTTCCGCTCTGAGATACGACGCGCACCGACTTGACCTGATCGCTGTGAGTATTCTCGACGTTGCGAATCGCGTCGAACACGGTCTGCTCGGGGGCCGGGATGCGCGCGGTAAAATCAGCTTTCCAGAGATCGCCGTCATGCGTGATGTTCTCGGTGAGCAGGCCGGCTTGCCGCGCGCGGCGCAGTTGATAGTAGTGCCATCCGACCAGCGCGACGACCGCGAGCACAATCACACCACCCAGGATTTTGAGTACTGTCTTCATCGTTGAATCGTTTTCACCTCATCGTTCGAATGTGCCGACCAGATCCGCCGTCGCGAGGACGTGACCGTTCATCGCGGACCGAAGCGCATCCGCGCCGTTGTCCGCGGGAGTCAGGTTCGCGTCGAGCGCGAAGAGACGAAAATGATAGTGATGCATTTTCCCGGGCGGCGGACACGGTCCATTGTAGCCGATATGGTCGAAGCCGTTGATGCCATTGTTTCCACCGCCGGCGATTTCCGCGGTCTGCGGCACGCCTGCGGGCATCGAAGTTACGCGAGCCGGGATATTGTACGCTACCCAATGAATAAATGTGCCACCGGGCGCGTCGGGATCTTCGACGATCAAGGCAAATGATTTCGTCGATTGCGGGGCGTTGGACCATGCAAGCGCGGGAGATCGATCGGCGCCTGTACATGCGTAGTCTGAGGCAATTGCGGCACCGGGAGCGATAACGGGACTCGTGAGCGTTAGCTGGGCTTGGACTGAACTGGAATAAGTGACTAGAATAACAATCAACGCGATTAAAGTTCGACGGAGATTTGACGTACCTATGATCATTTCAAGGCTTGCACGCGTTGTTTAAGGCTTTGATGTGCATTTAGAATTCAAATTTCTGCGAAGCTTGGTTACTTCAAATACCGTTACGGGAGAAAAGGGCGAAAATTATCAGAAATCCCCTTAGGCTGCTCTTGACCTCCAGCGATGATTTTGAGACCTTCAAAGAGACTCAAGATGGGCGTAACGGGCGGATGAGTTACTCGAGCGATGCGAAAAAAAGCATCAAATCCAGGCAATAGGCGGCAGACGGGAGTTACGTTACCGGGAGATACCATGGCTAGTGAAACAAAGTATAGCTTGCCTCGCGTCATGACGGTCAAGGAATTGTCCGACTATCTACGCGTGCATCCATCAACAATCTACAAACTGCTGCGTCGCGGAGAGCTGCCGGGCTTTCGGATCGGCACCGACTGGCGTTTCAACGCCGAGGTGATCGACCGTTGGTGCCTGGAGCGGAACATGAAGGGTCCGGACGGCGGCACCTCCAGCCAGAACTGACGCGCGAGATCATCGAATCGCATCGGCGCGCCGGTAAGCGGGACGCGAAGTAGTCCGCTCGGGCGCAGAAGTCTGTGCTTCAATCGAGGTGCGCCTCGTGCATGCTTACGCAGGCGCCTCGCCCTTGACCTCGGCACCCGCAGTGCCTCACGATACCGATCATTCAGATGATATCGCCAGTCCGCAAGAACGCGGCGCCGACACCGCAGCAGTTGCGCCGGCGCGGCTCGCTCGACCAGGTGTTGATCGACGCGGCGATGGACCTGTTCGCGTCGTACGGATACCGCGGTACGTCGCTGGCGCGAATCGCGCGCGCGGCGGGCGTCACCAAGGGCGCGCTCTACTGGCATTTCGCCGATAAGGAAGAATTCTTCATCGCGGTCGTCGCCAAGGTGCTTGGCGAATGGGAACCGATATTCGAGAAATCCGCGCGCGCGACCAACGCGGCCGAGTTCCGCGCGGAGTTCGAACGGATGTTCGAGACGTTGGCGGCGCTCAACGAGAAGAATCCGTGGGTCAGCCGGCTGCTGCTTATTATCGCGCTCGAGTCGCACAAGATTGGGCCGCGGGTGCTGCGCTCGATGCGCAAGGCGAACCTGCACGGAATCGCGAGCTTTCGCGAGCAGGTCGAGCGCGGGCAGCGGTTGGGAATTTTTGACGCGGAACTCGATCCGGGCTGGGCCGCGACGCAGATTTTTTCGAGCTACCTGGGACTCGCGATGCTCTGGTATCTGCACGGACCGCGATTCGATTTGCGCCGCTCGCTGCGTCGCCAGGCCCGCGAGTTCATGCGCCAATGGAGCATCGCGAAATGAAGGCGGGACTCATCTACGAAATCGAGTCGGTAAAGCCGCATGCCGCCGATCACGAATATCGCGTGTTCTGGGAGACGATGGAGCAGATCGAGCTTGCCGATCGGCTCGGCTTCGATTCGGTGTGGACCGTCGAGCATCACTTCCTGAACGAGTTTTCGTACTGCTCGGCGCCCGAGGTTTTTCTCGCCTGCGTTACGCAGCGCACGAAGCGGATTCGCGTCGGCCACGGCGTCGTGGTGCTGCCGTTCAATCATCCAGTGCACGTGGCTGAACGGATCGCGGTGCTCGACATCATGTCGAACGGACGGGTCGAATTCGGCACCGGGCGCGCGACCACGATGGATGAGCTGCTCGGCTTCGGCGTGCGTCCGGAAGAGACGCGGCCGCGATGGGCCGAGGCGGTCGAGGCGATTCCGCGGATGTGGCGCGAGGATCCGTTCACGATGCACGGCAAGTACTGGACCGTCGATCCGCCCGTGTCGGTGATTCCCAAGCCGATTCAGAAACCGCATCCGCCGATGTGGGTGGCTGCTACCAATCCGACCACGTTCGGACTCGCCGCCGAGCGCGGGTTGGGCGTGCTTTGCTTCACGCTCGGCGTCGAACTGGCGCAGGTGGCGGAGCGAATCAACATTTATCGCGAAGGAATCAAGAACCCGCGGCCGGTCGGGCAGACTATCAACAGCCAGGTCTCGATGAACATCATGGGCCTCTTCCTCGACGACCCGTACGAGGCCGAGCATCTCGCGCGCGAAGCTGTGTTGTGGTACGTGCGCAAAGGTTTCGAGCTGGTCTCGAGTATCGCGGCCGCGAGCCAGGGCGACGATTCGTACAAATATCTGAAGACCGCGTCGAAGTTCGATCCCGCCAAGTTCACGCTCGACTACTACGACTTCCTGAAGGACGGCGACCTGATCGCGGTCGGCGCGGCGGACGAGGCGGTCCGCGTCGCACGGCGATACCGCGAGCTCGGCGCGGACCAAGTTTTGTTTTTTCTGCAGTACGGCGGTATCCCGCACGAGAAAATCATGAAGTCGATCGAGCTTATCGGACGTCACGCGCTCGACGAGATTCACTCGTGGAAAACGCCGGGCGCAATAACGGCCGCGCAACCCGCCGCCCGCCCGGACGCGGCTCACGCCTGACAGGCTGATGGCGGACCGGTTGATGGAGTTTGCGCTGCAGTACGAGATTCGGCCACTGCTTCGACAAACATTTTGACGGACGCTCTGTAGCGGGGCGATTTACACATGTAACCGGACGTGTTACGCTTGCCCGGTGATACGGGGCTTCCGCCACAAGTGGCTGGGCGAGCTGTTTCGCCAAGGTCGAAGCCGAAGAGTGGCAGCGGGCCTTCAAAACAGGGCGCTTCGGAGACTGGATGCGCTGGAACAGGCTGCGACGCTGCGCGATCTCAACGTTCCCGGCTTCGACTTTCATCCTCTCAGAGGTAAGCCGCAGCGCTACGCCCTTCACATCAACGGTCCGTGGTGCATCACGTTCGAGTGGCGCGACGGAGACGCGTGGCAGGTTGACCTAGAGCAGTACCACTGAGTTTTGGGACGTAAGCGATTGAGGGCAATGATCCGACTCTCTGCGGGTGCACGATTGAGTATCAAACGACCAATATGGTGCGACAATTATGATCACCAAGCGAGCAGTGAAAGATGGTGTGGAGCGAAGGCCGACCCATCCAGGCGCTATCCTGCGCGAGGACGTCCTTCCTGCGCTCGGTCTCTCGGTTAGCGAGGCAGCGCGGCAACTTGGCGTAACGCGGCAGACGCTTCATCGGATTATGGCCGAGAAGGTATCGATTACGCCCCAGATGGCCGTGCGGCTCGGCCGGTTCTGCGGCAACGGACCCGGGCTGTGGCTACGGATGCAGCAAGCCTATGACCTCTGGCGCGCCGAGCGTGAACTCCGCTCCGAACTTGAACAGATTCCGGTTCACAGAACGTCCTCTGCAGCTTGAGAGCGGAAGGAACAACTCCCGTTCAATAGCGGCGAGGTGAAAAAAGCAGACGATGCGCTTGAACTCATCTGCGCGTGCCGGGGGCTGGTCTTGGATCTACTATCTGGCGGCCGGTTGGGCGGATTTCCAGTGAGCATCCGAACAGCGAATCGTCGCGGACCAGGCTTACTAGTGCGTCCGCTATTTCTTCCGGCTGGATTATCTTCGACGGCATCCAGCTCTTGATGCCGTGTTGCGCTGCCAGCTCGAGTCCTCTGCGCACCATCGGAGTGTCGACGATGCCGGGGCAGATGCAGTTCACGCGAATTTTTCGCTCCGCCTGCCAGGATGCCAGCGAATGCGTGAAGTTCACGACTCCGCCCTTGGCCGCGCCGTAAACCGCGTCCTGGCGATGCGGATACAGGCCGGCCATCGAGGCCGTGTTGATGATGACGCCGCCGCCGTTTTTTTGCATCAGCGGAGCGGCGAGGCCGGTGCCGAGAATCACTGCCTGCAGATCGATCTCGATCACCAGATGCCATCGCTCCGGCGGTGCGTCGGGATAGCCGGGCGCGCCGACGCCGATACCGGCGTTGTTGTGCAGGATGTCGAGGCGGCCAAACTTTGCGATTGCGGTTTCGAGCATGCGGCGCGCGTCGTCGAGCATGGTGACGTCCGCCTTCACGAAAACAGCGCGCCCGCCCACGCTCTCGATGCGCTCGACGGTTTCGGCGCCGCCGGCTTCGTCGAGATCGGCGACCACGATCGCCGCGCCTTCCTTCGCCAGCCGCTCCGACGTTGCACGCCCGATCCCCGACGCGCCACCGGTGATGACGCCGACCTTTCCTTTGATTTCCATCGCGCGACCCTCCGTCCGAATACTAGTCGATCACTAACCGACACTCCCTAACAGCACGCCGACGATCAAGCCCGCAAGCACGTAGGCCGTGAGCGCGACATAAGTGTAGTCGCGTTCGCGGATGAAGAGGATGAAGCAGAACGCGACGCGCGCGAGCGGTACGAGCGTCAGCACGAACAGCCCGAGCGTCAGAACCGCGTGCGGATTGCCTTCGCGAATCCTTCCGAGCAGCACGCCGTGTCCGAACTTTTCCTTGCCGAGCAGGTGACCTTGTTCGACTTCGTGGTAGCGATGGATGTAGTAGTCGGGCGCGAAGGTGTAGGTCATGACGAGTCCGGAGACGAGGAGGATCATCGAGGCGATCAGAATCGACCGCAGCAGAATCGGCGTCCACTCCCTGAGTATGCGGTCTTCTTCCTGTTTCGGCATCGCTTAGATCCCCGACAGCGCGCGCCATCCCATCTCGGCCGCGATCAGCACAAGAATTATCACGAAAACAATCCGGAGCGACTCGACCTTGAGATGCGGCAGGACGCGGCTGCCGGCCAGCGCGCCAACCGTGACTCCGATCGCCACCGGCGCCGCGATGGTGGTAGAAACGTCGCCGCGCGCGAGGAACACCAGTGCGCCCGCGCCGGCCGTGACACCAATCATGAAGTTGCTGGTCGCGCTCGAAACCTTCAGCGGCAAGTGCATGATGTAGTCCATCGCCATCACTTTCAGCGCGCCCGATCCAATTCCAAGCAGACCGGACATGAGTCCCGCGACGACCATCAGCGCGCCACCCTGCGGCACCTTCACGACTTCATAGTGGACCGGAGTGCCGCTGAGGTCGGGCACGTCGCCAGCAAGTTCAAGCCGCTCCGCGAGCGGGTCGCCCTTGGTCAGGATGTCGTCGCCGCGCTTAGTGATCGTGAAGTATGCGGACTGGAGCATCATGGCGGCGAAGAGCAGTTCGAGCACGACGGTAGGCACGACGCCGGCCAGATACGCGCCGATCACGGCGCCGGTGACGGTCGCGCACTCGAGCACCATCGCCACTTTCAGGTTGGTCCATCCGTCGCGCACGAATGCGACGCTGGCTCCGGCGCTGGTCGCGACCACCGAGATCAGGCTCGCGCCGACGGCGACCTTCATCGGCATGTGCGCCAGGATGACCAGCGCGGGGACGATAAAAACTCCGCCGCCGAGGCCCGAGATTGCGCCGACGAATCCGGCGCTGATTGAAAGCGCGAACAGGTTGATCAGGATTTCAAGCAAGCACGGCTCCCGGTGCGGACATTGCGCGCAATCGTAGTTTGGTTCGAATGAGAAAAACAGACGCGGAACGATGTTCGATGGACTAGACGGGACGAGGGTTGAGAATTTCAAACGTGCGCCGCGGATTGTTGCGCAGGCCGCGCTCGATGTCGTCGGTGATCTCGCGCACAGCGCGGATAGGCTCGGCCGCGCGCCAGATGGGACTGCCGACGACTACGTAGTCGGCGCCGGCGCGAATTGCGTCGGCGGCGGTGATTGCGTGCGAGGCCGGGCTGGCTGCCTCGCGAAGCCGCACGCCCGACGTAACGATAATGAACCGGCGTCCGCAGGTGTTGCGCACCCGGGGAACTTCATGCGGCCAGGTGACAACGCCGTCGAGCGAGGCGTCTGCCGCGAAGCGCGCGATCTCGCTGACCCGGTCGGGCGTTCCGGGAGCGCGCGGGCTCGAGTTCGCGGACTTCATCTCGGCGAGCGTCGCGACGGCCAAAATACTCGGCCGCCGCAGACCCTCGGTCCTGCAGATGCGCGCGACCTCGGCGCGCGTGCGAGTCATCATCTCGGTCGAGCCGCAGGTCGAGCCGTACGGGTGGATGTCGAACATCTTGACGCCGAGCCGCGTCGCCTCGACAGCGGCGCGCAGGACCTTTTGCGGGCTGTCGTGAAATTTCAGGTCGAGAAAAACTTCGGCGCCGCGCCGGCGAATCTCGCGAACAAAATCAGGACCGCCGCCGACGAACAACGCGCGCCCGACTTTGAACATCCCGACCACTCGCGCGAGGCGGTCCACCAGCCGGAGCGCGTCGCCCCGGTCGCGCAGGTCGAGCGACACGATCAGCCGCTCGCGCAGCGCGCCTTGTCGCGTCAGACCCGAAAATGGCCAGTACTGGGTCACTGAAATCC
>JBAWCX010000554.1:0-14711 GCA_049590495.1 Binatus sp. (SeqCode) | reverse complement strand
AGTTCCTCGAAAGGGCGAGGGGGAAAATCCCCCTCGCGCTCCTCCTGCCGGAACTCAAACCAACCCCGGCCAGACTGATGCATTTTTACTCCGGCCTGTTGATGTACTTTTGCTCCGGCGTTGACAGGCCATCGAACATCACCCCGAATGGACTGAAAACTACGCCGGAACGCTAGGCCAGATCGGCGATTCTGACCAAATGCACGAGTGGCACTATGGGGACGGAGGGTTTGATCGTTCAAACGCGGCAGCGATGAAAGCTGCGAGGATCGAGGCACGAAAGTCACCCGGCGCGTCAGCAACGAAACTCGGCGCGTCTGTTAAAAGCGCTCGCGAATCTTAAAAGGTGAATATATGAAAATCATTAACTCTCGAAAAGTAGTAATAGCGTTTGGCTGGATACTGGCGGCGACTCTGGCCACAGGTTGTTTCGGAGGAGGCGGCCCAGGATATTCGAACGGCTCTTACGGCTACAATAGCAACTACAGCAGCTACGGAAGCTCCTATCCCTATAGTGGCTACAACAATGGCTATTCGTATCCGCGGAGTTCCGGCAGTTCATACAGTGCCGGGTATCAGAACGGACTCCGAGCTGACGAGAATCGCGACAACAATCAGCATGCCGTAGTTGTCCGCGATCGCGGTGAATCGCGCACCGAAGCACAGCATTCCAGCGTCGATCGCGACAAGTATTCCCGCAACGATTCTGACAAGGCGCGCAGCACTGAGAAAAACTGACCGTCATCGCACCTGAGATGGGCGGCCATGAGCCTGCGAGACGAGCAGTAGTATGATCCGCACACTGGAGCGGTGTGTGGCGAATTACTGATTTCCCTGATCTGCCCGCTAATTTCCCATCAGCTGGGCCGGCGGTGATAGTGAACCTCGCGATTCCGGGACGGCTCGGTGTTCGCTTCGGCGAGTTGTATCAAGAGCCGATGGGTTGGGCGTCCGCCGCTCGGTTGCGAGCGAAGATGCCTTAGACACCTCAGCCCATTCGGGCATCGAACTCCTGAGCTACTCTCGTCGTTCTCCATCAGCTGCTCGCTGTCGAGATCGGCATATGCCATCACGCCCATATTCGAATATGCGCGTCGGATCTTTGGACCCCACAGGCCGATGTTCTTGATGGTCGGAACAATTCGCGAGAATAGGCGCGACTGGAACTCGCGCATGTCAGGCGACGAATCGACGTACTCGACACACTGCTCTAGAAGCCGCTCTTTTGGCAATAGCCGCTACCTGCGAATCAGCGTCGTTGCTCAGCGTCTTCCGATCCTGCTCGGCTTCCTGGTTCCCGAGGTACGGGAAGCCCCGTGCCGAGCTTGCAATCATCCGCGGTTTAGATTGGTTCGCGCGGCGGAGCACATCGAACTAACGAACACTTCAAGTAGGTCGGGTGCAGGGAGCTCTGCGCCTATGCTGAAACAGAGTTCGGACAGCGCCCTCAGTTGGTTCGCGGTCGTATCTAGATCGCTTAAGCGGCTGTCGCGGACCGACCCCTTTAGTCATCGGAGTCCATCGACTTGAGGAGTCTCCTTTGTATTATCTTGTTCAGGTTTTTGGGTTGTCTTCGGTCGTATTCGAGCTCACAGACGCTCAAGCGAAAGCGTACTTGATCGCCGACAACCGTCTCGCGGAAAACTCTGAGTGGGATGAGCGCCTGCTTGCTGAACAACTGAAACAGCTGTCGGAACTAAACCTGGACTTTGCTCTCGACGTCACCGGCTTCGAGATTGCCGAGATAGATCTTCGTATCGAAGAGTTGAGCACCATTGGTGACAGAGATGAGGCTCGGGCCGACGCGGTTCCGGGCGCGCTAACAGGAAAGCCCGTCACCAGACCTGGCGACATGTGGATCTTGAACGATCATCGCGTGCTGTGTGGTAGCGCTCTAGAGCAGAATTCGTATGTTGCTCTGATGAAGGGCCAGAAGGCGCAAATGGTCTTCACAGACCCGCCGTACAATGTCGCAATCGACGGCAACGCGACCGGGTCCGGCAAAACTCACCATCGCGAGTTCTCGATGGCCCGCGGTGAAATGTCTGAGCAGCAATTCACTCGGTTCCTAACAACGGCTTGCTCGTTATTGGCCAACAACACCTCGACAGGTTCGCTTCATTTCGTCTGCATCGATTGGCGGCACTTGGGCGAACTGCTCGCAGCTGGACGGAAGGCATACGGCGATCTGTTCAACCTGTGCGTCTGGGTCAAAAACAACGGCGGGTTGGGCTCGTTTTACCGGAGTCAGCATGAGCTGGGTTTGGTTTTCAAGTCCGGCGCCGGCTCGCATCGCAACAATGTTCAGCTCGGACAGTTTGGGCGCAATCGGACCAACGTATGGCATTATCAATCCGCTACTTCCTCAGTGAGCGAACGATATCGCTTTCGCTTGTACAGCATTCCCCGATCGAGCACCCTGACCTCGTGCGTGACGCCGTGCCACTCACGCATCAAGACGGTCCCCGCTGGCGCTGCCGGGGCCGGCTCAGGTCTAAGCGGGCGTCCTGATCGCGCGTCTTTAGCGAGGCGAATCAGAAGCCGTCGAGTGGAGGGTTTGAGCCCTCCGGAGACTTGCTCTTGGATGCGGTATGCTACTGCACGAATCAGCAGTTCGGGGCTGATGCGATGCGGCGGCTGGGAGCCATAGAGTTCCCTCCACCCTCCACTGCTCCTTAAGCTCGGCGATCGAAGATGATCTCAAGGAAGCGAGTCGCTGCTGGATCGTCTCCGCCGATTTAGCAAATCTCTGGTCCTCCATGTGTGCCCGGCCTCCTAGTGAACAGACACACACATTGCTCTGGTTCGCCACCGAAGCCAGTCAACGTGTTCATGCCCCATTCGCCTTCCATCGTTCAGCGGGTCTCACCAAATGAGCGCTCACCGCTCGCTTCGTGCGCGCGACAGAGCAAGCATCCGAGGCCAGCCGTTACGGCTGAAGGAGAACCAAGAGAATGGAACGCGCGAAATTGTTAAACGGCAAAAAGACTGAACAGGTAAACACCAAGTCCGCTAGAACGCCGATGAAGAAGACCGGGCGCAAGCCGAAAGCAGAGAAACTCGTGTGCCGCTACTGCGGAAGCGACGATCTGGCCCCGAGCTTTATCAAGCGACGCGATCGCCGTTGCCGGAAGTGTTTCAGCAAACGCTATGGATCGCCGGCACCTGCGAAGAAGCCGAGAAGCAAGAAGTAGCCCCAAGGGGTGCGACAAGGGATCGGGCGTTCAGACGCTCGGTCCCTTTTTCTTTCGCGTTACCCTCTCGGCCAAGCCTATTCCCTAGTCTGCCACAGGAAGTCGCCCGAGGGTTCGAAATGGACTCACCGCCAGCCAGTCCGCGATTTTCGCGTTCTCTACCGAAAAATCGAAAGTACTGCGCATGTTCGCGAACTTTGTTGGATCCAAGGGCACCTGAGATTCTCAGTTTCGGCCAGCAGCAGCTGATAAATGCTCGATTCTCTCTGTCGAGAACCCAGCCGGTGCCCATCGCGCCATCATGTGCCAAGCCGCACCTGAAGAAATGCGTTTGGCGTGGGAGGCGGGCGTCGACATCGCGGCATGGCAAAGGGTCGTCCACGCTGGCGCGCCTCAGAGGGTATGGCTGACCGTTGGTCACAGCAGACTCCCTGAAAGGCTAGAGAGACTGGATTCCGACCGACAAAGCAGATCCTTGCTCGATTCTCTCTATCTAGAGCTGGGCCAGTGCCCTCTATGCGCTTCGGCTTGCTGCTTCCGCTTCCGCTCAGAATGTGATCAAATCGAGGAATAACGATCGCCCGCGCATCTTTAGGGCATTTATTTGGGGGCGAGTCATTGACTACAATCTGGAGACACGAAAAGGGGGCAAATGGAAGACGCTCGCTCGGCTGCGGACTCTCACGCTTGGGAACAGAAGTGCAAGCAATTGCTCGCGATTCACTATGGTGACGAGCTGCAGTTGATCGATGCCTCGCGGGTCGGAGACTTGGGCATCGAGGCGTTTACGCGAGATACCGGACGCGCATTCCAGTGCTACGCGCGCCACTTGGGGATGTCGCGGACTGGCTTACGCTTGCCGGCATGCCCGCTAGCCTGCTTGAGCCAGGTCGACGTGGGTGGCGGCGCGGGGCTGGGCTCCGACGAGAGCGACGTCTTGCTCGGCATCGAGGCGGCTCTGACCATTGCACCCGGGGCGCAGGTCGTCGTTTACGACGGCCCCTCCACAGGTTCCGGCGCCGGATTCCAGGCCTTGTTCAATAAGATGATCAATGATGGCCTGACGGTCATCAGCCAATGGCTCGAGCTACTGCGAGGATCAGACGACGCTCGCAGACGTCAAGAGCATCGATGCGATTCTAGCGACCGCCGCGGCTTCGCGTATAAGCGTTTTTAATGCTACGGGCGACGCGGGTAGCGCCTGTTCAGGATGGCAGCGCGAACACGATTGCAGTTCCAGCCGACTCGCCCCCAACAGCCGTTGGCGGCACATCGCTTACTATCGGTCCGGACTTTACTTACGGCAGCGAATCGTGGTGGAACGGCTTAGGCGATGTTCCGCCGAGTGGGCAGAGCGGATTCGGCACGAGCCGCTTCTTCAGCCGACCAGCCTACCAGGCCGGGCTCACCGGTTCACCGATCGACGCGGTTGAGATGTTCTTGGAGTTGCAGAAAAAGCGCCTCGCTGCGGCGACTAAAAAGGGCAAAGACAAGGCCGCATGAAGCCCCGCCACGCTGCCGCGCCAAGGCGGATGATGACGACTGCGGAAGCAGCCGAATATTTACGGGTGCACCGGAGCACACTTCACAAACTGGTTCGCAAGGGTCAAATTCCTTCCTTCAAGATCGGCAGCGACTACCGTTTTGACAGTGAGGCAATCGAGAAGTGGACGACCGATCCACACAGGAAAGCGTGACCGGCTTTGCGGGCCGCAAAAAGAACGGGTCAGCGCGTGGAGTAGTGCAAACTCATCACGCCGGCCCGTCGCCGACTGGTATCGTGGGGGCAGACCCAGCCAGTAATGCCCGGATTACTAAATTGCCTTACGAGCGTCTATTCAATCCCCGCTCATCTTGTCTTGGTTTCGATTGGTTCGGGCTAATTCCGAACTTAAGCCACTCGCGGTTTCAGAATGACGCCACTCGCGGTCAGCGGGGCTGAAATGACGCCAGTACCAACCATCTGTGCGTCGTGATTCTCAATTCTTGCCGTAGCGATGCTCAGCAGGAGAGTTAAGACGATCATGGATCAGTCGAAAATCTGCCCAAACTGCAAGTCGAGCAATGTGGAAGTTGAGGCGCGACGGACATGGAAAGTGCCCTCTGAAATGAGGCCTTCGCACTCATCGGCTCACTGCAACACCTGTCGATCTCACCTGTGGCGGCATCACGACAGGGAAGAAGATCTGGCGCCGCCTATCCGGATTTCTGGCAGCGTTGGATGCGGCTGCGCATCTCGATAACTGTGCATCGCTACGGTGAAGCCGAGTAAAATCGTCTCCATTGCCCCGATCTTCAATAGCGACCCCGCCAAGCGTCCATATCGAGCTTCTCTGTTCGCTCTGTGGTGAAACGGACGCTCTAGCTCTGAGCCTAGAGCAACCGTGTGATTTGTCTTGGATACGGGGATACGACTTCTGTTTCGTTTGCGGGCGTCATCGTCGTCTGGGATTGAATTAGATCAGGCATGAATCTCGGCCGCGCCGGCGTCCTCGCGCTTGTAGGCAGGTATGTGATGTGAAAAAAGCAGGTTGTGCGCAGAAGTTCCCGGCTCCGTTTGCTGGAGCCTAAATAGTGCCTCGGTTGTTCGACGCAGCCTGCTTCCTGATCGCGGTGTAACACACGAGCGCCCAGATAGATAACTCGCCAAGCCTCGTGAAAAAAGAACGGGCCAGCGCTGCAATCGAAAAGCGCGCGTGTGCGCGCGATTTGCGATCATCCATGGACCCGGAGAATGCCTCGAGCGACCCAAATCACCGGAATTTGGCAAAACCTATCCGGGCGCGCTTTAGGTCCGTGGATCATCGCCTTACATTCGCCTACCGGTTTGGGACGATCTTTGCGCATTAGGTGCCGAGCAGATTTCAGATCGCCTTGCCACCGCCTGCGCATATCCCGATTCGCTTCACGCCCGGACCAGCCAGTACCAATGAGACGGAACGAGGCGGCGCCGGTTCTTTCTAGCCCTCTGAAGCTCGAATGAGGCGCGAATATCTCTTTCACGGCTGTGGGCGAGAGCACTATAGAACTCCCAGATCAAGTGGATGCCTCCGGACGGTACTGTCTTAATTCGAGGCTCAGTCTCTGAATTTGAAAACGCTAGTGTCTTAAGTTCGGTATTAGCCCGAACCAATCGAAACCAAGACAAGATGAACGGGGATTGAATAGACGCTCGTAAGGCAATTTAGTAATCTGGGCAGTACTGGCCGGATGTCCTCCCGATCCAGTCGGCGACGGGCTGGCGTGATGAGTTTGGACTACTCCACGCGCTGGCCCGGTTCTTTTTCAGCCGAGCGTGGCTGCGTGGCGGGGCTTCATACCGTTAATGCCCATGTCTCAACCGCCAGCTTTGCAAGTTGCTTTTGTCTCTGTTGAACTTCGGTTGTCGTAAATCCCGGCAACCCCTATGTCGGCTCGAAGACGGAAAACGGCTTCGGCACGTTCGGTGGCCCCAATTTTCGCGGGGACTCTCACCGAAGTGGCGACCAAGGCTCTCAATGTCGTCTGGTATCAGAAATGGTTTGTGCACCTCCGTTGTCGGCCAGAGGCCATCGGAGGCATCGTCCACCTGAACAAGACCGGGCAAAGCGGCGAGACCGATGTCACTCTCAGTGACGTGATCCTGAGTTCGGTGGGACTTCAGCAGAGTTTCAACACGAGTAACCCGTGGAAAGGATCCTTGCTCAAATTGGATTCCTCGTCCCACCGCCGGCACAAGGGGCACCGTGAGTTATAATCGCGGTAACATGGCCGGCTTGATGACTACACGAGTGCTCGCCGATCCTTTGGTACGGACAGTGATATTGGCAGCGCGGTTCGTTCGACGGAACGAGCCGGTTGCCCTATCGATCTCGAACTCGCCTGCATAGACCAAGTGTTCGCGGCATAGACGAAAAAACAGTTCGGCACCAAGAATGTCTTCTCCGTGCGGGCTCGCGCCGCGCGAACACCCGGCAGTGCCAGGCCGTCGCGGGGTGAGGAGAGGAACGGTGCGCCCGCAGATTCGCGACTTCGGACGCGCGTACCAGTTCTGGCGGTTTTGCGCGACGAACTGTCCCTGATGTCCGGTTCTTTCCGACCTGCAAGCGAACACTTTTGGTGAATCCTGCCAACTAATCCATAGCGAACGCGAGTAAAAGGAAAAAACGAGTGATTTCGCCTGTAGGCACAGTGTAGGCAGCAACAGTGCTTGGAAGTGCAAAGACAATTCTGCGTGAGAGCGGACTCGGCGACGATACTCGCTTCAAATTGGCGGCCGCAGTGATGCGAGAACTCGTTCAGCAAAAGATTACGATGAGCCCGTTTCGAATTTGCGGGAGCCCGGACAGCGCAACGGAGTAAACGTTACTTTTCCGAGAGGATCGAAGTGCTCAAATCCGCATTCTGGAAATTCGCAGTACCGTGCCTGCTTATCGTTACCGCGACCCTGGCGACTCCCACAATTGCGATGCAGGGCGATACCATCGCCGACCGCGTGCTTGGCCAATTCGACTTCTTCCACAATGCCGCGAACCTGATCGACGCGAGCGGCCTGGCCCAACCCTTTTCGGTGGCGATTGACTCAAGCGTGGTGCCGAACCGTCTATATGTCGCCGACCAGAACAACAACCGCGTGCTGGGTTACAAGGATGTAACCGCCTTCATCAACGGCGGTCCGGCGGACCTGGTAGTTGGTCAGCCCGACTTCATCTCCGGTGCCTGCAACAACGGCGGCGTAAGCGCCAACAGCCTATGCATTCCATTGGCTGTCGCGGTGGACGCGGCTGGCGACCTATATGTCGCTGACAGCAGCAACAGTCGGGTGGTCGAATACAACACCCCGTTTGCCGGATGCGGCAGTTCATTCCCCTGCATTGGGGGGGGCGCCAATCTGGTCTTCGGTCAAGGCAGCTCCACTTCAGACATCTGTAACAATGGCGGTGTAAGCGCGACCAGCTTGTGCGTTCCCAACGGGGTTGCGCTGGATGCAGGCGGCAACCTCTACATCGCGGACGCGAGCAACAGCCGCGTCCTGGAATACAACACACCGATGACCGTAACCGCGACTCCTGGGAGCGGCGACACCACCGCCGATCTGGTGTTCGGGCAGGGCGACTTTGCCTCGAACACTTGTAACAACGGTGGTATCAGCGGTAGCAGCCTGTGCTCGCCGAACGGGGTTGCGGCGGATGCGAGCGGCGACCTCTACATCGCGGACACCAATAACAGCCGCGTGGTCGAATACAACACTCCGTTTGCCGGATGCGGCGGCTCATTCCCCTGCATTGGGGGGTCCGCCAATCTGGTGTTCGGTCAGGGCAGCTCCACTTCAGACACCTGTAACAATGGCGGTGTAAGCGCGACCAGCTTATGCGGTCCCAACGGGGTTGCGCTGGATGCGAGCGGCAACCTCTACATCGCGGACGCGAGCAACAGTCGCGTGCTGGAATACAACACACCGCTGACCGTGAGCGCGACTCCTGGGAGCGGCGATACCACCGCCGATCTGGTGTTCGGGCAGGGCGGCTTCGCGTCGACCGGCTGCAATTCCGACCGCGGCGGACGTAATCCCAGCGCGAACGACTTGTGCTTTCCGGCCGGTGTTGCGGTGGACGCAAACGCCAACCTATACGTCGCAGACGCTAGCAACAGCAGGGTACTCGAATACAACACCCCGCTTGCACCCAACACGACTGCCAACGTTGTTCTGGGGCAGTTCGACTTTTCCCACAATGCCGCGAACCTCATCGACGCGCGTGGCATGTCCAATCCCTTCTCGGTTGCGATTGACACAAGCGCGAGCCCGAATCGGCTCTACGTGTCAGATCCGAACAACAACCGCGTGCTGGGCTATGGTAATTCGGCCAGCTTTGTCAACGGCAGTCCGGCCGACTTGGTGATCGGCCAACCCGATTTCATTTCCGGTGACTGCAACAACGACGGCCCGGTGAGCGCGACCACCTTGTGTTTCCCACTCGGGGTTGCAGTGGACGGCGCCGGCAACCTCTACGTCGCGGACAACAACAACAGTCGCGTGCTCGAATACGACACCCCGTTCGCCAGCTGTGGTTCATTCCCGTGCGTGGGAGGTCCCGCACATCTGGCGCTGGGGCAGGGCAACAACACTGGTTCCAATGGCTGCAACGGCACAAGCGCCGACAGTTTGTGCGATCCCCTTGGCGTCGCGGTGGATGCAAGTGGCAACCTCTACGTCTCCGACAACAACCGCGTGCTCGAATACAACACGCCGCTGATGGCAACCGCGACGGTGGGTAGCGGCGACACCACAGCCGATCTCGTGTTCGGGCAGGGCAACAGCTTTAGTTCCAACACCTGCAACTATAATGGGTTGAGCGCGAGCAGCCTCTGCGGGCCTTGGGGAATTGCAGTGGACGCGCAAGGCAACGTCTATATCGTCGACGAGTTCAATGGCCGAGTGCTGGAATACGACACTCCGCTGACGACTGATACTGTCGCCGACCGCACGCTCGGGCAGACCGGCCTGAGCCTTAATTTCCCTGTAGGTGTCACACTGGATAGCATCGGCGAACTGTACATTACGGATACCGGCAACCATCGGGTACTCGAATACAACACCCCGCTTGCCAGCGACACCGCCAATATAGTCTTCGGGCAGGACGGTACCTTCGGGTCGGCTCTCTGTAATAACGGCGGATTGAGCGCGAGCGGCCTGTGCCACCCGACTGCGGCTGCCGTGGACGCCAGCAACAACCTTTATATCGCTGACAAAGACAACAATCGCGTGCTCGAGTACGACAATCCGTTGGGGCTGACGACTGCAACTCCGACTGTCACGGCAACGGCGACCGATACTCCTGCTCCGACCGCGACCGCCACCGATACGCCGACAGCAACTGCAACCGATACGCCGACGGCGACCGATACTCCTACTCCGACTGCGACCGCCACCGATACGCCGACAGCTACTGCAACCGCCACGGCAACGGCGACCGATACTCCCACTCCGACTGCGACCGCCACTGATACGCCGACAGCAACTTCAACCGCCAGCTCCACGGCGACCGATACTCCTACTCCGACTGCGACCGCCACCGCTACGCCGACAGCAACTGCAACCGCTACGCCGACAGCAACTGCAACCGCTACGCCGACGGCGACGCCGACCGCGACCCTGACCGCAACTCCGACGGCTACGCGCACAGCGACGGCAACTCTGACGGCTACGCGCACTGCAAGCGCGACTCGGACCCCAAAGGCCAGACGCACAGCGACGGCAACTCCGACGGCTACGCGCACTGCAACGGCGACTCGGACCGCAACGGCCACCCGCACAGCGACGGCTACGGCGACCGCAGCGATGGCAACGGCGACGGCGACCGTAGCGACGGCGACCGCGACACCGACCGCCCTACCCACGCCGGGCCCATTGTTAATCTCTCCGAACAATTTGAATTTTGGGAAACAAGAGGTCGGCACGACAAGTTCATCAAAGGCCTTAGCCGTGACCAACGGTGGCGGGACAACGGTGACAAACATAGGAATCGCAACGACGGGTGATTTTGCTCAAACCAATACTTGTGGCGCCAGCTTGGCAGCGCACGCGACCTGCGGCATCAACGTCACTTTCAAACCGACCGCCAAGGGGACACGCAGCGGCACGCTGACAATCCACGACAACGCCACGAACAATCCGCAAATCGTCAATTTGAGCGGGACCGGCAAGTAGTGTGCCCGTCGAGCACTTTGGTCCGGTGCTTTTCAACCCAATGATGAGAACTCCAGGTGAATCATGCCGCTAGTCAGCGGCGAAATTCAGGAAGATGGAAACCGGAGCGAAGGCCGCAACTGGCAAAATCAGCGCTAGGAACTCTTGAAGGACCAGCGATGAGCGCAATTCTGGGTGTCAGCGGGCTTGCAGACTCCGTGCGCTTCAAACGAACGCACTGGCCTGGTCTGGAGGAGCGCGAATACCGGATCGCACAGGGATTCGATGCCGCAGCGGCGCTGGTCCTGGACGGCGTCGTGGTGGCGGCCGCGGCCGAGGAGCGTTTCAATCGGCAGAAGCAGACCGGAGACTTTCCCGTTCACGCAATCGAGTACTGCATTCAGCAGACGGGCGCGTCGATCGGCGAGGTCGGCGAGATCGCTCACTGCTTTGACTACGGTCCGTTTGGAGAAATTTTCAGCCTCGACGCGACCAGCGCGATGCTCTACGAAGAGGTTTTTTCCAAGCACGCCCTGCTCGTGCAGATTAGCCAGCATTTCCCGGGATTCCCCGCCGAGCGCGTTCACCAGGTTGGTCATCATTTGAGTCATGCCGCGAGCGCCTATTTCACATCAGGTTGGGACGAGTGCCTGGTTGTAGTGCTTGACGCGATGGGAGAAACGCAGAGCGGATCGATCTTTCGGGGCAGTCGCGGAAACTTAATAAAGCTCAGTGAAATATCGGGCAACGATTCGCTGGGCATCCTCTACTCGCTGGTGACCTACCATCTCGGGTTCGACTTCAATTCCGACGAATACAAGATCATGGGACTCGCGCCGTACGGCGACCCGCGGCAGTTTGAAGGCGTTTTTCAGCAGATGATCGAATGCCGTCCGGATGGCACTGTCAGAATTCCAATCCTTCGGCTGAACCGGACGCGCTACGAGCGCGAGAACTATCTGCAAACGCGCGATTGGCTCTCGCGGAACCTCATACCGCGCCGAGAGCCTGGCGACGAGATTACACAGGGACATCGCGACGTTGCAGCAGCTCTTCAGGCCGCGCTGAACCGCGCGATTATCCACATCTGCGGCCATTTTGGCGCGGCTACGGGCCTGCGGAAAATCGCTCTGGCCGGCGGAGTGGCGCTGAATTGCAGCGCGAACGGAAAGCTGACCCGGTCCGGCCTGTTTGACGAAGTCTATGTACAGCCAGCCGCCGGCGACGACGGAGCCGCACTCGGCGCGGCATTGTATCGGGCATCGCTAGCGGGAGAGGTGCGCAACCAGCGGTTCCCCGTCCCGTTTCTGGGGCCAGGCCATCCCTCGTGCGAGATAGACGCAGCGCTGAACGCTTTCGCCGGCGCGATCCAGGTTACACACTTCGAAAGTGTCGACGAGACCTGTGACTGTGCCGCGACGATGATCCGGGAAGGAAAGGTCGTCGCCTGGTATCGGGGAAGAATGGAGTATGGGCCGCGCGCGCTCGGCAACCGCAGCATCCTTGCCGATCCGTCGAATCCGGAAATGCGCGATCGCGTCAACGCGATGGTCAAGAAGCGCGAGGCTTTTAGACCCTTCGCGCCCGCAGTCTCCATAGAAGAAGTCCATCGATGGTTCGACGTACCGCCGATGACTTCTTTGCCTTACATGATCGCCACGGTGGATGTGCGCAAAGAGCATGGCGCGATGCTGCCCGCAATCACCCATGTCGATGGCTCGGCCCGCGTGCAGACCGTTGCGACACACGACAACCCGGCTTTCCACGCACTTCTGAAGGCGGTAGGGCAAGCCACCGGCCGCGAGATCGTGCTGAATACGAGCTTCAACGTAAAGGGGCAACCGATCGTGAACACACCGCGCGAGGCGGTGGAGACTTTCCTCAGCACCGGGATCGATTGCCTGTTCATTGAAAATAACCTGGTGACTCGCGCTTAAACACCTTCCTAAGATGACTACTTCTTTCAACGGCACGAGCGCTGCTCCAGTGATAGCGTCAGACCGGAACCGGTTAGCCGAATGGAATCGCACCGACGTGGAGTTTGATTCCGGGAAGCGCGTACACGATCTCTTTGACGAGCAGGCGCGCCGGACTCCGGAAAAAACCGCGGTCATCTGCCGCGATCAAACTATGACGTTTGCGGACCTGCGCAAAAGGGCTGGGCACCTGGCCGGTCGTTTGCGCAAGCTTGGTGTCGGTCCCGAGACAATCGTGGCGATCTCGATGGAGCGCTCGCTAGAGATGATGGTGGCGCTGCTGGCGGTTCTGAAGGCGGGCGGTGCTTACCTTCCGCTCGATCCTGCGTTTCCTCCGGATCGCGTTGCCTTCATGCTGAAAGACAGTGCCACCCGCGTCATTCTCACTAAAGGGCATCTCAAAGATCGTATGGCTGAGTCGAGCGCGATCGTCGTCGACCTCGATGAGTCAGACTTTGACGACGACGCAACCGATGCGTCCGAAATCCTCGAATTTGATTCGACTGCTTCCTCGCTCGCTTACCTGATGTATACCTCCGGGTCGACCGGAACGCCGAAGGGCGTGATGGTCGAGCATCGAAACGTAGTCGGCTTCTTCGTCGGGATGGATCGCGTTGTCGGCACTGAGGAGGGCGTCTGGCTGGCCGTAACCAGCATCTCTTTTGACATTTCTGTGCTGGAACTCTTATGGACCCTGAGTCGTGGTTTCGCGGTTGTGTTGCAAACCGGAAAGAACGGCCTGGGTGCAACGGGCGACTACTCGATCGCCGCTCAAATTGCGCGGCATCGGGTAACCCATTTCCAATGTACCCCGACTCTCGCAAGATCGCTGATTCGATTTCCCGAGACGTTGTCGGCAATGAAGCTTCTTCGCAAACTATTTCTCGGCGGTGAAGCACTCCCGCCGTCTTTGGCAAATCAGCTCGGCGAAGAGATCGGCGCCGACATTTTTAATATGTACGGACCGACCGAGACGACGGTGTGGTCGACCACTCACAAGTTGGCTGGAGTAGCTGGTTCAGTTCCTATCGGCAGACCTATTGCAAACACACGCATTTACATAGTCGATGAACAAGGAAAGCTCGCACCGATCGGCGCTGCAGGCGAGTTATACATAGGTGGCGAGGGAGTTACACGCGGCTACTGGAGACGTCCTGACCTGACTGCCGAAAAGTTTGTCGTCAATCCATTCGAGCCCGATCGGAGCGAGATGTTGTACCGCACCGGCGATCTTGCCAGGTACCGCGGCGATGGCGAGATCGATTTTATTGGCCGAACCGATCAACAGGTAAAGATTCGCGGCTTCCGCATCGAGCTCGGCGAAATCGAGACGGTGCTGAGTGCTCATCCTGCGGTGCAGGAGGCGGTGGTTGTTGCTCGCCGCGATCGGGCCGACAACCTACAGCTGGCGGGATACGTGGTTCCCAAGTCTGGTCCTGGTATCAACCAGCAGGAGCTGAAAACGCATGCCAGGAAGAAATTGCCGGAGTACATGATTCCGTCGGTCATAAGCTTCCTGAGCTCGATGCCGCTTACCCCCAATGGAAAGACTGACCGCAAGGCGTTGCCCAATCCGAGTTTCGATGCGGTCATGGAAACCCGAGAGTCCGACCGCGCCAGTACGGAACTGGAGCGAATCATCGCCGGGCTTTGGCAAGATGCACTCGGTCTCGATGCAGTCGGCTTGCAGGTCAATCTCTTCGACCTGGGCGCTAACTCTCTCAGTGTGGCCGAGGTTGTTACGAGTCTCAGGCAGCAATTGAAGCGCGAGATACCTCTTACCGACTTCTTTGCCTACCCGACCATCGCCGAGCTAGCGGCACACTTGAGCGGAGGCAATGACCGGAATGAAAATTCGAAGGATCTTCCTGATCG
>JBAWCX010000553.1:0-7561 GCA_049590495.1 Binatus sp. (SeqCode) | reverse complement strand
AAACAAGGTAATTCTCATCGGCAATCTCGGACGCGATCCCGAAACTCGGTTCACCAACTCGGGCAGTTCGGTCACGAGCTTTTCAGTTGCAACCACGGACTCGTTCGCCGATAAGAGCGGGGCGCGGCAGGAACGCACCGACTGGCACAACATCACCGTGTGGGGCAAACAAGGCGAGGCCTGCGCGCAATACTTGAAGAAGGGCAGCTCGGTCTATGTCGAGGGGCGGATTTCCTACCGCGAATACGAAGCCAAGGACGGCAGCGGCAAGCGCAAAGCCACCGACATTATCGCGCTGCGTGTGCAGTTCCTCAGCTCGCGCGGCGGCGCTCCGATGGGTGATGACGCCGGCGACTTTGGCGGCGGCGGCGCCGCTCGCAGTCGCGCACCGGCAGGAGCCGGAGGCGGCGGCGCAGGCGACGACGTCGCGCCGATGGATGACGAGGACATTCCTTTCTAGATTTCGCTTGAATGTTAATCGCTTTTCGTCTCGTGCTGCACGTGATGGCAGCACCTGACTGACTACTGTACCAATCCTTCGGTCGCCCCGACTCAAACACGGCGCAAATGAAGGTACATCACTTGCATTTCGGCGCGCGCGATTTGAGCCGGGGAACTCTGCGAATTGATCCAGCCTGCGACCAGCCATACCAATTGCGTACGAAGGTTCGCATTTGTCGCCATTCTCGCGATTACGCTCTGTGCGAGCGACGCGTTCTCGACGACGCTACTGCCGCCTGATTCCTCGAGCACCCGGTGGTCAATCGCGAGCGATCGCAAGACCATCCTGCTGTCAACCAACGGCGGCCCGCCGCAGCCGTTCGTCGTTAAGGGCGTCGACTACTCCCCGCGCCCAATCAACGACGCGGCGCTGACGATTCCCGGCTCGGATTATTTCTGGGGAGATCCCGCGCATCTCACCTACGCGCCTATATGGACGCGCGATTTGTGGGGCACTACCTACAACGACCTCGAAGCGGGCGTCGACCTTCCCGACGGCCTCGTGCGTCAACTCGGCGCCAACAGCGTCCGCACCTACGCCTGGTGGAAATGGGTTCCGATGACGCCGGCCGACTATTCGAAATGGAACACGCTCGATTGGAGCGTAACTCCGCGCGTCCGCTTCGGAGCGCAGAACGCTCCTGCCGGTTTCGCGGCGTGGCCGGCGCACGACGGCGGCGATCAGTTCCTCGACTTATGCTGGAATCATGGAGTCAACCCAATTTACGTAGTCATCGGTATTGCACTCGATCCGTGGCTTGCCTTTCCCGGCACGAATTCCGATTCCTCGTCGGTCCGCGACGAGCGAATGTATATCCAGCGCACTACTCAGTGGCTGGCGCAGCGTTATGGCTATCATCCCGCGGTGCTCGGATTTGCTATCGGTAACGAGACCAATCTGCCGTTCGCGCGCGGCACCGATAGGTACATTGACTATTGGCAATATCTCAATCGGCTCGGCGCCGTGGCGAAGCGCTACGCACCCGGCAAACTTACTATGACGGCGTTCGCGGACTATCCGCCTCCCGA
The DNA here is from genome assembly GCA_049590495.1 of Binatus sp. (SeqCode). Taxonomy (GTDB): domain Bacteria; phylum Desulfobacterota; class Binatia; order Binatales; family Binataceae; genus Binatus. The sequence goes on along the minus strand of JBAWCX010000553.1, from coordinate 6,031 downwards.
GACGCCGATGCTCTTTAAACCATTAGTCGCTTTCAAAAGCACCGCCGATGCCCGCCCGGGCGCGCCGACGGTTCCAGTATGCGTCGATCGCGACGGAGCGAACCCAGGGCCCGACTGCCAATCGGCAAATCGGCGGCGAGCTTATCCCGCCGACATCTACGCGCTCGACGTCTGGGGCTTCAACGCCTATCGCAGGCCCGAGACTGAAGACGTCGCAAACTTCAAGCATTGGATAGTTGACGGCCACTACACGAACGGCGCCGGCATCGGGACTGAACTGCCCAATCCGGTTCCCAGGCCGATCGTGCTGACCGAATGGGGCGCGCCCGCTTCGATTCGAACCCGCGACGGACAGCCGCCGCCACCGCCGAACCCTGAGTGGGTGAGCGCGAGCCCCGCGATGGCCGCTGAATTCCATGGCGCGCCCGGTTATCGCGTGGCTAAGCTGATTCAAAAGATCGCATCCGACATCTACGGACCTCATTCGACACTTTCGACAACCGGCGGGGGCATCCTGTCGGGCGGCTACGTGTTTGAGTTCCAGGACGAATGGTGGAAAGAGGCGCAGCACCGGCCCGAGACCTGGTCCTCGCACGACACGACCATAGTTGAGAGCAAGTTTCCGTTCGGCGAGCCTGGCAGCGGCGGCTTCGCGTCCTACTGGGACGAGGAATGGTTCGGGCTGATGTCAGTAGCGACAAATCCCGGCCGCCAAGCCGGCGATCCTGTCCTGAATATCGCCGATGGCGTGCGATCGTTGAACGGCGGAGCCGACGTGCTCACTCCCCGCGCCGGATTCTACGCGCTGCAGGCCGCATTCAAAGGTGCGTCACCCTCACCCGCGCTAATAGTCAATCGCACCAACCTCATTCCAATCTCATTTCCGCCGGGCGCCAATAGTCACTGACTATTCCACTCTATCCGAGCCACTTCAGATTTCTCGACGTTCCGTCGAACGTGTCGCGCGTCTTGTAGTATTCGAACTTGCCGCCAGCCGCGGCTTCCGCGGTTTTGGCGAGGATCGTCGCGACCTGCGTCTCAGTCAGCGGTCGAAACGTCCGCACTGCGTCGAGTGCCTGCTGAACATACCCTATCCATTCGCACCCAATGACCAGCGTACTGATCGGCAGGTTCATCGTATAATGGAGCGCCTCGATCGGCGTGACGGTTTTGCTCTGCAGGATGAAATTGTCGCCGAAACATTTCATCGCGATCACGCCCATGTTCTTCTCAAGCGCGACCGGCAGCACATTGTGCTGGAAGCTGTCGTAATGCGCGTCCATCACGTTGAGCGGCATCTGCACCGTGTCGAAAGTGAGGCCGTATTGATCCGCGAGCCGGATCATCTTGAGCAGCATCGCGGGAGTCTTATGCCCCGTGAACCCGAAGAAGCGAATCTTGCCTGATTTCTTCGCCGCGAGCAGTGCTTCGATCGCGCCGTCTTTTCCGAAGACCCTATCGGGATCGTTGTCGCGGATCACTTCGTGAATCTGCAGCAAATCGACGTGGTCCGTCTGCAAGCGCTTCAATGACTCGTCGAGCTGCCAATCAACGGTCCATCGCGTGCGGCCGTCAACCTTGGTCATCAAGAAGACTTTTTCCCGGTAGCCGTCGCGCAGCGCCTTTCCCATCCTCAGTTCGCTCTCGCCGAGATGGTAATCCCACGAGTTGTCCATGAAGGTCACGCCATTGTCGATTGCGGTGCGGACAATCGCGATTCCGTCGCGCGGATCCTTCGGCTGTCCGATATGGTAGCCGCCGATTCCGATGAGCGAGACCTTCGCGCCGGTACGGCCAAGCGTCCGATATTGCATCGCGCCGGTGCGCGTAATCGACGCCAGCGCCTTGCTGGCGGTCATCGACACGATGGCGCCGACTCGAGCCGCCATCGCAAGAAATCGTCGTCTGGTCACAAGCTTCGCATCCCCACAGCGCCGCATCATACACGCACGAAAGTGCTGACTCGACCGGCGGACGAACGCGCACGTGTCGCGCTGAATGCCGTCGCGCTTGCACCTTCAAAAAAAAGGCCGCCAGAGAGTTGGCGGCCTTTTGGCATGCGAGGGATGCTCTATCCGATCTTAGCTAGTCGCGACCTTCGGAATGCTCGAGCGCTTCATGCTGATCGTGCGCGCGCTCGACCGCGTGGGTTGCTCCGACGGCCTCGTTGTTGACTTCGTCGACCTTGCTGTCCGCCTTGCCGGCGATCGTATGATGCCGGTACTCGTTGCGTTCGTGCCGGCGATGAGCCGCGTCGACGGCGTTCACGGCGCCCTTCCCCTCAGACTTCATTTCGTAGGCTTTCTCATCGACGTCTCTTTCAACCCGGGCGACCTGGATGCCGACGACTTTCTTGCCGACATACTTGGCAGGCCGAATTGGCGGCACCGATGCGCCCGCTGGGTATGTAAAAGCACCAAGAGAAATCGCCAGTGTCGCGCCAAGGACAATTTTTCCGGTTAACAGCTTCATATATACGGCCTCCTGAGCCTTGGTTAAGGAAAACAGCAATTAGCATTCCACCCAATGAACATCAGGAGTTTTGATACTCCGCCCTGGATTTCGACCACCAGCCAATCGTTTCTCGGGAAACAATTACCGGGCAGAAAATTTCAACAAAACCCGGATTCACGATCCGGATCGTCTGCAGCTACGCCCAATCACCCAAATTCCGGTGCGCACGGAGTGTGTACTTGGAAATTGATCAGTGTGTAAAAAGTGCGTATTGTTGCGTATCATGAGATGACGAATAGCCGGGATGTTATCAAGGAGCTGAAGCGCGACGGCTGGTATGAGGTCAATCAGGTTGGCAGCCACAAGCAGTTCAAGCACCGCACGAAAAAGGGCCGCGTCACCGTACCCCATCCGAGCCGCGACTTACCCGTGGGAACTCTCAAAAGCATAGAAAAGCAGGCTGGCATAAAACTGAACTGATACGGGGAACAAGGTGGATTACATTGCTTATCTACATAAGGACCGGGATTCGGATTTCGGGGTCAGCTTTCCGGATTTTCCAGGATGCGTGACGGCCGGGAAGACACTCGAGGAAGCGCGACGGATGGCTGCCGAAGCTCTCGCGTTCCACATTGCGGGTATGATCGAAGACGGTGATGAGGTGCCAGCTCCCTCAAATCTGGACGCGTTGACGAACGACCCGAACATGAAGGGCGCCGTGGCCGTTCTGGTCAGCGTTGAACCGGCGCCGGAAAAAACCGTGCGCATCAATATCACGGCCCGCAAAAGCCAGCTCGAAGCCATCGACCAGCTCGCGAGCAAGGCCGGCCTGACGCGTTCAGCGTATATGGTGCAGTCTTCTTTGAAACGGCTCGGATCGAGCAAGGCGAATACGCGGAAGCGAACGGCATCAAGACGATCGAGCAGATGACAGCGCCGGCTCGCCTCACGCGTTTGAGCGCCCTACTTCGGAATTCGTCGCAATCTTGGCGGGGCGGGAAGCGGCGCGCCTTCTGCGCGGGTTGCGATTTCGATGAAGCGGCTCAGCTCGATGCGCAGCTCGCCGATTGCGAGACCCATGTGCTCGTGCGGGATCGGATCGAGCTTGGCCGACGCTTTCTCGTACAGCGACCTCGCGCCTTCGAGGTTTCCGCGCTGCGCGTGCAGGATCGCGACTGCGGCCTGGATCAATCCCTGATAGAAAAGCTTCACCGCGCCGTCGGAGCGCTTCCAAACTTCCTCCCACGCCTCGTGACACTCGAAGAATCGCCCCTCGTTGAAGAGGACGATCCCCTGTTCGTAAAAGTCTGGATGCGCCGGCTTCACACGATTCGATGTTCTGACGCGATGATGAAAGGAAACGGCACGGACAAGAATTTCGGCTCGTCGAGGCGGACCGCACGATACTCCTCGGTATCGCCGGAATCCCGCACCGCCTCAAAATCGTCGAACCACAACTCCGCCACTCCGTCGTAGCGCGGCGTGCGTCCCTCAGTGTATGCGGACGAACGCACATGGCATTGCACGTAGCGACGGACTTGCGGGATTTTCGCGGCCAGCGGTCCGTGATGGTTTCGCCAGTACGCCTGGAACGCCGCCACATCGGTGGCGGGCTTGCGGGTCAGCATCGAGAACATTTTCACCGCGCCGTCGCCGGGCGTCCCTGCTTTCTGAATGATCTCGTCGGTGACGATCGCCGCGGCCTTCGACATATCGACAAACTTTGCGTCGTCTTCATGCGCCGCGTGTCGCGGCGGCGTGTCGTTGCGGCGCATCGCGTCTTCATCGTCGAACCACACCTCGGAAATTCCGTCGTAGAGCGGCTCGCGATTGCGATAAGCCGACGGCAGCGTGATTGACGCGACGTACTTCCGCAGCTCAGGTATCGCCCGGATGATCGCGGCGTGTTCGTTCAGCCAGTAGTTCTGGAAATCGTCGACATTGAGGCCGGGCTTGCGCTTGAAGAAGTTGAACGCTTTGACCATTGGCGGCCGTGCCGCGCCTCAGACGCCTACTGCTTGGTCGTGCCGGGTTCCAGCTCGACGCCCACCGGCACCAGCACGCGCACGACCATGTTGTAAAAGGCGACGTTCTGCACCAGTTCCATCACGCGGCGCGTGTCGAGAAACGTCTTCAAGGCGTTCCAGGTAGCGTCCGTCACGCGCACGTTGTTGGTCGCCTCGACTGCGTAGCGAATCACGGCGCGCTCTGCGTCGCTGAACTTCGGCGATTTCTCCCAATCGGCGAGCGCTTCGAGCTGCTCGCGCAAGACGCCTACGCGGCGCGCGAGGTTCCAATGGTGCACAAACTCGTATTGCGCGTCTGTGAGCCGTCCGACCGTACAGATCGCGAGTTCGCGAAGCTTTGGATCGAGCGCGGTCTTGTTGCGAAGCTCACTGCCGATTTGGCAGAAGCGCCGCAGCAGGTTTGGCGTGTGCGCGAGGGCGCGGAAGATGTTCCCGACGGTGCCGCCGCGCTCGGCGGCCAGGTTGTCGAAGATCACGCGGTCGGCTTCGGGAAGGTCCTCGCGATTCAGATACGGAACGCGCGCCGCCATCAGTACACCTCCAGCCGGTTCACGCGAACAGCATCTCGGACATCGCGCCGCCGGGCGGAATCATCGGCATCACGGCTTCTTCCTTCGGGATCACGACGTCGATCAGCACCGGGCCGGGCGTTGCGAATGCTTCTTTCATCGTCGCGACCAGATCTTTCGATTTCTCGATTCGGAAGCCGTGCGCGCCGTACGCATCGGCGAGCTTGACGAAGTTCGGCACCGACATCGCGGAGTACGAATACCGTTCAGCGTAGAACTTCTCCTGCCATTGGCGAACCATTCCGAGGAAGTAGTTATTCAGAATGATCACTTTGATGTCGACGTTGTATTGGACCGCGGTACCCAGCTCCTGGATGTTCATTTGTATCGAGCCGTCGCCCGACACCACTACTACTTTCTTGTCTGGCGCGGCGAAGGTTGCGCCGATTCCCGCGGGCAGTCCGTAACCCATGGTGCCCAGTCCGCCCGAGGTCAGCCACGAGCGCGGATGCTCAAACGGAAACATCTGCGCCACCCACATCTGATGCTGGCCGACGTCAGTCGCGATGATGCAGTCGCCCTTCGTGAGGTTATGCATCTCGGCTATCACGTCGAGCGGGGAGACGCTCTCGCCACGATTACCGTTCTCGTAGAGCGGTTTCTCCTTCTGCCACTGGAGGATTTGCTGATGCCATTTTGTCCAGTCGGCGTGGCGCTTCCCGATACTCTCGCGGCCCTTAATCGTGGTGAGCATGTCAGTGAGTACCGACTTGATATCGCCGACGATCGGAATATCGACCTTGACGTTCTTGGAAATAGACGACGGGTCGATGTCGATGTGAATAATCGTCTCGGCCTTGGGCGCAAACTGGGAAATCTTGCCGGTGACGCGATCGTCGAAGCGCGCGCCGACCGCGATCAGGCAGTCGGTGTTGCAGACTGCCGTGTTGGTGCCGTACGAACCGTGCATCCCGAGCATTCCGAGCCGCAACGAGTCGGAGGCCGGATACGATCCCAGTCCCATCAGCGTCTCGGTAATCG
>JBAWCX010000552.1:0-4574 GCA_049590495.1 Binatus sp. (SeqCode) | reverse complement strand
ACCTCAACCAAGGCTCAAGCGTGGTGAGCGCAGATCGAGTGGCTGCGATACGAACGATCAGACGGCCTTCACAACGATCGCGCCGTGGTTGGGGGTGACCAGGTTGGCGTCGAGAAAGATCCGGGGTCCCTCGGCTACGCTCGGGATGACACAAAGAAAATCGCAGGAAGGAAAATCACAGGTACGAGTACGCCTCCGCGAATTTTGCTTTGCCGCCGGATTCCAGCACGTCGCCGTGCGTGACTAATACGCGATCGAAGTCCCATTCGAGGATTTTCGCGACAGACTCGCGGGCGGCTTTGCGGTTCCGAATCATCATCCGAATTAACCGATGAGGTCCGAAGTGGCCCGGGGCGCTGACCAGCGTGTAGAAGACTCGGGCGCCTCTGAAATCCGCCGGCACGTTGAAAACGAGGTCCGTAAAAATCACCGAGCGACTCGACGGGTGAAAAAACACCACCTCGTTCAGCCACGGCGCGCCCTTGAACAGATGCTGTTCGATCTCGCCTGCCCATTCCATCGCAGGATCGTCGCCAAGAATCGCGTCGAGTTTCAGATCGCGCCGCGCGCCGATACGCGCGCGGAAATCCTGGATGTCGCCGACGAGACCGGGCGGGCCATACAGCCTCGCGCTCGGCCAGGTCTTCATATAGTCCGCGACGAACAAGTGATGGGCGCGCGCCGGCGCCACGACCGCGCGAACCTCGCCGATTGCGTCGAGTGCTCGCCTCGTTTCGTCGTCGAGCCTGGTTGGCGAATGAAGAAACAGGCCGCCGCTGGCTAGCTTTATCACCGTCATCCGCGTTCCGATCTTGGCAGAGCCCGTGTTGAAGTCGGGCTGGTCGACGATCCATAGATTGGGCGCGAGATTCTTCGGCTGCGGCATGCGTATCATTTAGCGTGGCGCGCAGTCATCGGCCAGCCTTTGCAGAGAGCCGTCAGATTGTTTTAAGTTCAAGCGCGACATACGCCGGACGGTCGGTGGGGAGATCGTCACAGCCGGTACAGGCCGTGGGGCCGTGCCAGGAGAAAAGCGCGATGGATTTCAATTTTAATCCCGAAGACGAAGCATTCCGGATGGAGTTTCGAGCGTGGCTCGACGCCAACAAGCAGTTCGCGCCCCGGATGGGCGAGACCACGATTGGAATGGCCGAGGGTCGCGGCGCGTTCGATGATCAGAAGCTCTGGGCGAAGAAGATGGCCGAGGGCAGATGGCTCGCGCCCAGCTGGCCCAAGCAGTACGGCGGCCGCGGCGCGGGAATTCTCCAGAATATCGTCTATGGCGAGGAGCTCGCGCGCGCGGGCGTCGCCGCGCCGATGATCGGGATGGGTATCAGCCTGTTCGGGCCGACGCTGTTGCATTGGGGGACCGAGGAGCAGAAGCAGCGCTTTATCCCGCCGATCATGAAGGCCGAAGAAATCTGGTGCCAGGGATATTCAGAGCCCGGGTCGGGCTCCGACCTGGCGTCGCTGCAGACGCGCGCGGTCGAGGACGGCGACTACTTCGTCGTCAACGGGCAGAAAGTGTGGACGTCGATCGCGCAGCATGCCGACTGGATCTTCTTACTCGTGCGCACCGATCCCGACGCGCCCAAGCATAAGGGAATCAGCTACCTGATGGTCGATATGCATAGCCCAGGCGTGACGGTGCGGCCGCTCGTGCAAATCACCGGCAACAAGGGCTTCAACGAGGTTTTTTTCGAAGACGTGCGCGTGCCGAAGAAAAACCTGGTCGGCGAAAAGAACCAGGGTTGGCAAGTCGCGATCACGACGCTGATGTTCGAGCGCTCGGGCGGCGGCGGAGATCGCGGCGGGATGACGCAGGTCCGCGAGCTCGCTGCCCTGGCTAAATCGCTGCCGCGCAACGGCGCGACGGCATGGGATGACGCGAGCGTGCGGCAGAAAATTGCGGAGTTCTGCTGCGAGGCGGTCGCGCTGCGCTACACCGGATACCGGCAGCTCACGCGACGGCTCAAGGGGATGCCGCCGGGGCCGGAAGGATCGATGATGAAGCTGTGCGGCACCGAGCTGAACATGCGGATTCAGTTGTTCGCGATGGAACTGCTCGGGCCCTATAGCCAGATGGAGTATAAGGCGCCGTTTGCGATCGACAAGGGCAAGTGGTCGTTCAGGATGCTGGCGGCGCGCGGCGGCACGATTGCGGCGGGCAGCAATCAGATACAGCATAATATTATTGGTGAGCGTGTGCTCGGACTGCCCAAGGGCTGAGGCGCCGCGCGCGAATCGTTAAGTCAGGGGAGAAGAATTCAATCGATGGATTTTAACTATACGCCGGAAGACCAGGCATTTCGGAGCGAACTGCGCGCGTGGCTCGAAGCGAACAAGAAGTTCGCGCCGCCTCCCACCAATCTCATGGCCGACGAGGGTGAGGGTGATTGGCAGGCGCGCGTCAACTGGCACAAGAAGCTCAACGAAGGCGGCTGGGTCGCCGTCAACTGGCCCAAAGAATACGGCGGGCGCGGCGCCACCGTCATGCAGCGGCTGATCTATCGCGAAGAACTCAGCCGGCTCGGGCTCAACGAGCCGTTCATCGGGATGGGAATCAGCCTGCTCGGTCCGACGCTGATGCATTGGGGGACCGAACAGCAAAAGAAAAATCACATTCCGAAAATTCTCAAGGGCGAGGAAGTCTGGTGCCAGGGATACTCGGAGCCGGGCTCGGGCTCCGATCTCGCGTCGGTGCAGACGCGCGCGATTGACGATGGCGATGACTTCGTCGTCAACGGGCAGAAAGTGTGGACCTCGATGGCGCAGCATGCGGACATGATTTTCGCGCTGGTGCGCACCGATCCCGACGCTCCCAAGCACAAGGGAATCAGCTACCTGCTGATCGACATGCACAGCCCCGGAGTCACCGTGCGCCCGCTGGTGCAGATGACGGGCGGCAAGGGCTTCAACGAGGTTTTCTTCGAAGACGTGCGCGTGGCGAAAAAAAATATCGTCGGCGAGCGCAACAACGGCTGGCAGGTCGCGATGACGACGCTGATGTTCGAGCGCGGCAGCGGCGGCGGCGAAGGCTACTTGGGCGAGGTCCACGAGTTGGCGCGGCTCGCCCGTCGACTCCCGCGCAACGGAGGAACGGCGTGGGAAGATTCGAGCGTGCGGCAGCGCGTCGCGGGGTTCGCCGCCGAGGCGCTCGCGCTTAGATACACCGGCTATCGGCAGTTGACACGTCAGTTGAAGGGGATGCCGCCGGGGCCGGAAGGCTCGATGATGAAACTGTGCGGCACGGAGCTTGCGCTCAAGATCGCGCTGTACGCGATGGAACTGCTCGGGCCGTACAGCCAGCTCGAGTTCAACGCGCCGTTCGCGATGGACAAGGGCAAGTGGTCGTTCAGGATGCTCGCGGCGCGCGGTCCCACGATTTACGCCGGGACGAATCAGATCCAGCACAACATTATCGGCGAGCGCGTGCTGGGGTTGCCTAAGGGTTAGGGCGTCGGGGGAGGGAAATCACTTTATTTAACGCGGAACCAACCTTGGGTTCCGCACCTCCTTGGGCAGGAGTGACCCCTGCACCCAGTGCCAAGACAAAGATGCGGGCGAAGTTTACCTGAACGAAGTCGAAGGGTGCCTGTTAGAACTTTTCTTGTGCATCTGAACACGCCGCACACTTGTTACTCGCGAATTGCTTTACTGTTATCGCATTTCGTGGCAATGTCGCCCGGACGCGCGCTCAGAACGCGTTAGAAAACCAACTAGCTACGGAATGCTGCTGCAACTCACCGCCTCCGCTTACTTCGATTATCTGCAACAGTTTGCTTCGCTGATTCGCGACCCGGTTGGATATGGCGTGGGGGTCCCGCGCGGCGACGGCCGTCCTATCCTGCTGATTCCGGGATTCACTGCGGGCGATTGGTCGCTCGGCACCTTGGCGCGATGGCTGGGGCGCATCGGATACCGGCCGTACCTGTCGGGAATCGATCTCAACGTCGGATGTCCGCGGCGCAAGGTGGAACTGGTTGGATGGCGCGTCGAAAAAATCGCGCACGAATCCGGCCAGCGCGCGACAATTATCGGGCACAGCCTGGGCGGCGTGCTGGGACGCGCAATCGCGGCGACCAACCCCGCGCTGGTACGCGAGGTGGTGGCGCTGGGCTCGCCGATTCGCAATGGATGGACGGGAGTGCACGATCAGGTGCGGCCCGCACTGCAAGCGATCCAGTCGTTCTGGCAGACGTTTTCCGGCGTGCAAGAAAATTGCGGGACGATGGAATGTGCGTGCGGATTCGCCACCGCGGTTTTTGCGCCCACCCCGCCGCGGAGCCGTTTCAGCGCGATCTACACGCGCCGCGACGAGGTCGTGCAATGGCAATCGTGCATCGACGACTTGGGATCCAATTTCGAAGTGTCGGGACGGCACGTGGGCTTGATAGTCAATCGCGAGGTATATCGAATCCTCGGATCGATCCTCGCCGACACCGCCGCGGATACCGTCGCTGCTTGAACCTTGCCCGTCCGTAGCTAGTATTCATCACGAGAATTGAACGGAAGAGGAGATACCAACGTGGCATCGGTTCGCGATTTCGCAAAGGCAAGAGACGGGGTCAAGC
>JBAWCX010000551.1:0-2930 GCA_049590495.1 Binatus sp. (SeqCode) | reverse complement strand
CTCCCGGTGCCTGTTCGTGTTTGACTTTTTTCCTGCCAAGCGTCGAGACGTTGAGGCTGCCGTCACGAGTCTGCACGATTCTGATGACCGGCTTGTCGAGCAGGACTTCGGTGACTTCGATTCGGCGCGCCAGCAGGGGTATCAGTTGCAGCCGGGCATAAACGTTGCTCGCTTCGATGAACGGCTTTTTCGAGATGTCGGGATCGTCGGCCACCTGGACGCCCGTCACGTCGGCCAGGATTCCCCAGCCAAGGCTCACCTTGATGTCGTCGGCGTGAACCTGGCGGCCGAGCGCGGTGCTTACCTTGTCGAGGATGATCTGGCGGCGTTCGGCGATGATCGAGTTGAGATTAGTCGCGGCATAGAAGAGGATCGCGCCGGCAAAAATCACGACGGCGCCGAGAATTGCGACGGCGACTACGATGACACGGCGCATATTGGGACCCTCGTACTCAGCAACTTCAAAGTCGTTGGCGACATGCGGGCAAGTGTAGTCGATGGGCGGTGTATGCGCATCATTACCGTCAGACGATTTTCCCGCCGAATCGCCCGAGAGGCGCGCCGAATCTGGGCCTCTCATCAAGGGCGCGTTGGCATGCTGCCTTGTTTGACGCCAAAGCTCGCCATCCTCTTCAATGCTTCGTCCAGCGGCAAGGGCACCATCCAGTTGAGCGCAAACGAAACGAGGGCAAATGGCAGAACGGCAACGAAGGATCTAGAAATGACGGCCAGTACCAGACCGTAGAGCGCTATGGCCTCGTTAAGGGCCAGACGTACTAGGAAGCCGGGAAAGCAGGCGGGAAAAATCGCCAGTAGGCGCTGCTCGTCGGGCGAGATCGAGGCTTGCGGATCAGGCTGGCGGTTGAGCAGTTGTCGGAGTCGCGAATCCGGCAATAGCAGGCTGGAGACAAATGGCGCTAGCACCGCAGTCAGCAAGGAAAGAATAACGATGGAAATTGTAAAGGAGATTGGTGCCGGATGCCTGACGCTAGGCAGCCTGACCAAGCTGCCTGTAGCGACGGCGACATAGACGGGAACTGCGGCGATAAACGCCAGCCAGATAACCCTATGAGCGGTTTCCGTGCGCTTGACCCGCGAGCGGAAAGTGTCGGACTGCATCGACGCCTCCGAAGTCATAAACTAGAAGCATGATCGCGGTTTGAACCGTATCGCGTCATCAGCGTAGTCTGTCATCAATCCCGATCCTGCGCTCCCCTCCGATGGCAAAAAAGCGAAAGCATGGCCGCCACGACGTGGAATCCGATGGCGAACGAAAGGCGGTAACCGCCCCCGAGCGGGTCTTTGCGTCGCCATTCAAGGACCTGAAGAAGATGCTCGCCGAGCGCGGCTCGACGGCGGCGATCAAACCCAAGGCCGAGCCGCCGCCGGCGCCGGTCGTCGAGAAACCGGCGCCGCCCGTTGCGGAGCCGTTCGACGACGACGCCTTTCTCCGTCACGCACTCGAGGGCGTGCGTCCTCTCCATGCCAACGGTAGCCGCCGCTCGCGTATCCCGCTCGATCCTCCCACGACTCACACCATCGTCGACGAGGACGCGGAGGTAATCGCGCAACTATCCGACCTGGTATCGGGACAAGCGCCGTTCGATATCAGCGAGTCCGACGAATACGTCGAGGGATACCGCGTCGGACTGGATCCGCGCCTCGTGTCGCAGCTTCGCCGCGGCGAATTTGCCGTGCAGGCCCATTTCGACATGCACGGCATGATCCAGGGCGCCGCGAAGGAAGCGCTCAAGGAGTTCATCATCGCGTCGGTCCGCAAAGGGCTGCGCACGGTGCTGGTCGTACACGGACGCGGGCTGCGATCACCCGGCGGGCATTCTGTCCTGAAGCATGCGTCGGCAGGATGGCTCTCGCATGGCGCAATCGGCGGCCACGTGCTGGCATTCACGACCGCACGTCCGGCGGACGGGGGCGCAGGTGCGACATACGTCCTGCTGAAGCGCGAAAAAAGCCGCGCGCGGTTCGACATCCTGCAGGGTGCGAAGCGCCGGTGAGGGCGGGGAAGGGGAAACACTCACTCAATTTAATGTGAAACCCGCGGTGGGTTTCACGCTTCCTTCGGCAGGGGTGACCCCTGCACCCAGTGATAAGAAAAATAGAAGCGGGGCCCGATGATGGGCCCCGCTGTACTGCGACACTCTGCGAGCAGATGAAATCGCTAGATCTTCGCCTGCAGGAAGAATGCGATCACGAGCGCGTACAGGGTCAGCGCTTCGATGAACGCGAGGCCGATGATCATTGGCACGAAGATTTGGCCGGCGCTGTTCGGGTTGCGTCCGATCGATTCCATTGCCGAGGCCGCCATCCGGCCCTGGCCGAGCGCGCTGCCGAACGCCGCGATTCCGATGCCGATGTTCGAGGCGATCGCGATCAATCCTGCGCGAAGCGGTGCGCCGCCGCCTGCGGCACCCGCCGCCTCCTGCGCCATCGCGAGCAGCGGCGATGCGAGGATGGCCATCCCGGCCATCGTCATTATGGTTCCAATCCGTCGTCGTAACATTTCGATCCTCCTTCTCTTTCGCACGCCCCGGGTGCCGCAGCCGGCCACCTCTCTTCCTCTACCACCTCAAATTCCGGACGGAATCCCTGGCACGAAAAATCTTTTCCTAATGATCGTGGCTCGCGGCGAGTCGAACGTAACTCATCGAAAGAACCACGAAGATGACCGCCTGGATCACGCATACGATCGAGCCAAGCGCATAGAAAGCGAGCGGTACGATCAGCCGTGTCAGCCCGGTGAAAATGCTGAGCACGGTATGGTCGGCGAACATGTTGGCGTAAAGACGAATGCCGAGCGAAAAGGGACGGAACAGGTTGTCGGCCAACTCGATCGGGAGCATCAGCACCGCCAGCGGCAGGTACGGTCCCAGAAAACTCTTCAGGTACCAGACGCCCTTCGAGGCGAAGCC
>JBAWCX010000550.1:0-1510 GCA_049590495.1 Binatus sp. (SeqCode) | reverse complement strand
GAGAAGATCAGCTCGGTGACTTTTTTGCCGAGCAGTTCCTTGCTTTCGAGGTCGCGCACCAGTTCGACGCCTATCAGCAGCCCCTTGCCGCGCACGTCGCCGACAAATTCGTATTTTTCCTTGAGCTGCACCAGCCGCGACAGCATCATCGCACCGACCTTGCGCGCGTTCTCGACCAGATGCTGCCGATTGATCGCGCCGATCGTCTCCGACACCGCGACCGCCGCCAGCGGATTTCCGCCGTAGCTCGATGACGACGCGCTCGGCTTCCCGAACGGCTCCGCTTTGCCCAACTCGTCGCTGAGCAGCACGCCTGAAACCGGAAATCCCGAGCCCATCCCCTTGCCGACGGTGACGATATCCGGCCGAGTGCCGCTATGCTCGACGCCCCACCACTTCCCGGTCCGTCCGAAGCCGGTGATCATTTCGTCGGCAATCAGCAGCGCGCCGAAATCCTTGGCGACCGACTTGACCGCAGGCAGCCAGTCGTCGGGCGGAATCACGTTGCCGGCCGTGCCTTGCATCGGCTCGGCGACGATCGCGGCGAGCGCGCCGCTGGTGCTCATCTTGATCTGCTGGCGCGCAAAATCGACGCAGTAAAGCCCGCAGTCGGGATACTTCAACTTGAACGGGCATCGGTAGCAGTCCGCGTACGGAACGGTGTATTGCCCGCCCTGCAACGGCCCATAGCCTTGCTTCGATTCGTCGCCGATAAGTCCCAAAACGCCGCCGGTCTTGCCATGGAACCCGCCCCAGAAACTCACCGCCTCATGCTTGCCGGTTGCGGAACGCGCCAGCCTGAGCGCGGCTTCGACCGCCTCGGCGCCGCCGCTATATAGATGCGCTCGAGTCAGTCCGGCGGGCGCGACTTCGGCCAGGGCCTTGAACGCGGCGGCGCGCTCCTTGGTCGCAAAGGTGCCGACCATCAGCCGCGACGCCTGCTTCGACAGCGCCTGCGCGAGGCCAGGATGCGCGTGGCCGAGGCTTGCGACCGCCACTCCCGCGAAGAAATCGACGTAGGTGTTGCCATCGGCGTCGGTGAGCGTGGCGCCCTCGCCATGGTCGAACGCAAGGCCGGCGAGCAATGAGATTCGCTGGCGGCCCGGCGCGATATATTTCTGTTCGAGGTCGAAGATCTCCTTCGACTTGGGTCCCGGAACTGCGGTTTTGATTGAAGGAAGCTTTCCGTTGGTGGTTGTCATCAAGGTGGTTGTCATTAAATCGTGTGCGATTCGATTCCTTGTTTGAATTACCGGCGCGATTTCTAGCGCGGGCGACCCAGCAGACTTAGCGCACGGCGCGCAATCGCGCGAGCGGCCGGTCCGCGCACGCGACTGTAGCTGGGCCAGTCGTTAAAATCGATAATCGCAAAACGATCGCCACTCAAGACCGCATCTCCGCCCCACGCTTCGAGTCCGAGCGCTCCGGCAGCAGCCGAAGCCGCTTCCGACAGCGCGCGCACGGCGGCCTCGGCGACTTCTTCGCCCTCCGGATGCACGCTGAAATGCGC
>JBAWCX010000549.1:0-1613 GCA_049590495.1 Binatus sp. (SeqCode) | reverse complement strand
CTCTACACACAGGTCTGGGGTGCGATCATGAACGCCGGCCTCGAACCGTTCGCTGGTTTCCTGCACGTAGATCGGCCCGGCAAGCCTTCGCTGGTTCTCGACATGGTCGAGGAATTCCGCCAGCCGGTGGTAGATCGCGCCGTGATCGCCACGATCGGTCGCGGCACCGCAATCGAGACACATGAAGGAATGTTGACGGATGATACGCGCCGGACCGTTGCGTCGGCGGTGCTGGAGCGGATCGAGAGCGAAGTCAACTTCCGCGGACGGCGTTACAAGCTCAAGTCGGTCATCCAGATCCAGGCCCGCAATCTGGCGTCATTCCTGAGAGAAGGCGATAGTTACCGAACCTTCTCATTCAAATGGTGACGCATGCGGGGGCAAGATCTACTTACGTTCATCGTTTATGACATTACGGACGATAAGATCAGGCTCAGAATCGCGGCCGTATGCAAGGACTACGGCCTCGACCACATCCAGTACAGTGTGTTCAGCGGTCCGCTCGATTCGACACGGCGAAACGAGATG
Organism: Binatus sp. (SeqCode); assembly: GCA_049590495.1. GTDB lineage: Bacteria > Desulfobacterota > Binatia > Binatales > Binataceae > Binatus. The sequence goes on along the minus strand of JBAWCX010000549.1, from coordinate 1,085 downwards.
TTCGCACGGCTCGACCATACGCTGGGAAACAACGAGGGCAAAGTGTTGATGCTGCAAATCTGCGAAAAAGACGTTGCGGCCAAGCGCGAAATCGTCCGAATTATTGATTTGGAATGAACCTCGAGCATCATAGTCCGCGCCAGTTTGAGCTGACAGTTACCGACCTCAAGCAATGGGTGTACTGCCCGCGCATCCCTTACTACCATCATGTGATGCCGGTAGAGATCGCGCGCACCTACAAGATGCAGCGCGGCAGAGATGTCGAAGCTGCGGTTGAGGCGATGGAGAAGCGGCGCGGCTTTCGGCGCTACGGCCTAGAGCGCGGAGAGCGCAGATTCGGAGTCTGGCTCAATTCGTCAGCGCTCGAACTATCGGGCAAGCTCGACCTGCTCATTATTACTGAGGACGCGTGCTATCCCGTCGATTTCAAAGACACCGAAGGCGGCGTCCGGTACAACCATCGCATCCAGCTCGCGGCATACTCCCTGCTCGTCGAGGAGAACCTCGCCCGCCCGGTGCCAATCGCTTTCGTTTACCTCGTCCCGTCTCGCCAGCTTGTCACGGTACCGGTCGGCGCGAAGGAGAGGGAAGAAGTGACGCGCGCGATCGCGGAGATGCGCCGCGTAATCGAGCAGGAAACCATGCCCGGCCCGACGCCAGTCCGAGCGCGATGCGTTGCCTGCGAATTCCGCAATTACTGTGCGGACATTTGGTGATCTTCGCAAAAGGAGGCCGATTTGATGCAAACTTGGCTGTTGCGAAAAATTGCACTGGCATTAGGCGCACAAAGCCGTGATTTTTCGAGGCAATTTCAGCGGCGCTTCAAACCGATCCCCGATGAGGAGGGGACTGAAACTCAATGCCGCGCAGCATACGCCCGGCCCTTGCACCAAGCGCTTCAAACCGATCCCCGATGAGGAGGGGACTGAAACCGCCTAAGAGTAGGGTTCAGGAATTGTGCGCTTTTTGAGCGCTTCAAACCGATCCCCGATGAGGAGGGGACTGAAACTTCGACATTCCTTCCCGGAAAGACTGTTCAAGGGCTCGCGCTTCAAACCGATCCCCGATGAGGAGGGGACTGAAAC